>DATMKC010000346.1:0-3821 GCA_035553555.1 Egibacteraceae bacterium
CCGCGACCGCCGCGCCAAGGAACAGAAGACCAACAAAGACATCTTGCGCTGCCTCAAGCGCTACATCGCCCGAGAAGTCCACCGCGCCCTGATGGCCGACCTCACCACTCCATCACCGACTTGACATCCATAGGAGCATCCTCCCCGGTTGGGTGCACTCCGGGCGCCATCTGGCCCAGACTGCACCCGCACGACCGGCAAATCTGTGGACTGGGTAGCCTCGCGGCCATGCGCTTCAGCAAGGAGGAGCTCCAGGCCCAGTACGGGCGCACCGTGCCGGACCTGATCGGGCCTGACTGCCGCCTGCTGTTCGTCGGCATCAACCCGGGCCTCTGGACCGCCGCCGTGCAGACGCACTTCGCCAGGCCGGGCAACCGCTTCTGGCCGGCGCTGCACGCCGCGGGCATCACCGAGCGCCAGATCGACGCGCGCACCGGCTTCACCAGCGACGACAAGGACTACCTCGTTCGCCGGGGCATCGGCATCACGAACCTGGTGCCGCGCGCCACCGCCCGCGCCGACGAGCTCACCCACGCCGAACTGGTCGAGGGCGGGGACCGGCTGCGCCGGCTCGTCGGCGTCGTGAAGCCGAAGGTCGTCGCGGTCGTGGGCCTGACGGCCTACCGCGTCGCGTTCGGGATCCCCAAGGCGGAGATCGGCAGGCAGCCGGAGTCCTTGGAGGGCGCAGAAGTGTGGGCGGTGCCCAACCCCAGCGGCCTCAACGCCCACTACAAGCCGCCCGAGCTGGCCGAGTGGTACCGCCGCGTGGCCGCCGCCGCCGGCATCCTTCGGGAATCCACACGCTGACGCCCTCTATGGGTGCGGTTTCTGAGCGATGGCTCTGAGAGTGCACCCAACAGGGGGGCCTACTTGACGGTGCCGGCGGCGCGCAGCTCGGCGACGCGGTCGGGGGACAGGCCCAGTTCCGCCAGCACCTCGTCGGTGTGCTGCCCCGGCAGCACGGGGGGCCGCTCCAGGCGCGGCGCCGTCCGCGAGAAGCGCGGCGCGGGCGCCGGCTGGCGGACGCCGGCGTGCTCCACGAACACGCCCCGGGCCGCCAGGTGCTCGTGCTCCGGCGCCTCCGTCAGGCTCAGCACCGGCGCCACGCACGCGTCCGTCCCGGCGAACACCGCCGCCCACTCGTCGCGCGTGCGCTCGGCGAAGCGCTTCGTGAACGCCTCGCGCAGGTCGCCCCAGCGCGCCAGGTCGTACTGCGGCCAGTCCTCCGCCGCGAATCCCAGGCCGTCCAGCAGCGCCGCGTAGAACTGCGGCTCCAGCGCCCCCACGGCCACGAAGCCGCCGTCGGCGCAGGCGTAGCAGCGGTAGAACGGCGCGCCGCCGTCGAGCAGGTTGCCGCCCCGCTCGGTGCGCCACATGCCCATCGCGAGCATGCCGTGGAACATCGCCAGCAGCGTCGCGGTCCCGTCCACCATCGCCGCGTCGATTACCTGGCCCTGCCCGGAGCGCGATGCCTCCAGCAGCCCGCACACCAGGCCGAACGCCAGGAACATGCCGCCGCCGCCGAAGTCGCCGATCAGGTTCAGCGGCACCGGGGGCGCCTCGCCGGCCGCCCCGATGGCGTGCAGCGCGCCGGCCAGGGCGATGTAGTCCAGGTCGTGGCCGGCCATCTGCGCCCAGGGGCCGTCCTGGCCCCAGCCGGTCATGCGCCCGTAGACCAGCTTGGGGTTGCGGGCCAGGCACACGTCCGGCCCCAGGCCCATGCGCTCCATGACGCCGGGGCGGAACCCCTCGAACAGCGCGTCGGCGGACTCCGCCAGCGACAGCACCAGCTCGATGCCCTCGGGCGACTTCATGTCGACGGCGATCGAGCGCCGGCCGCGGATCAGCACGTCCTTGTCCGGCGGGAACATGGCCCCCAGCCCGCCCGGGTTGGCGCGGTCCACGCGGATCACGTCGGCGCCCATGTCGGCCAGCAGCATCCCGGCGAACGGGCCGGGGCCGATGCCCGCGATCTCGATGATGCGCACACCGCGCAGGGGACCGGTGGTCATGGCGCGCCTTTCTCCGTGCTGCCCGGGAGCGTTGCCGGTGATGGAACGATTTCAGCCTAGTCGTTCAGCCGTCGGCACAGGAATCGGCGCAATCTCGACACGACTTGGTGGCGAATCCGAGCGGAAGGGGCGCGAAACCGCTAGAACAGACACCCGCACCGCGGGAGTGATCGTCAAAAGGCGTCCGAGCAGGGGGGCACCCCTAAGGGCTGGGCATGGGCAAGCTGCGCACTGCGCTGACCGAATTGGGTGGGATCACGTCCATCGCCCTCGATGGCGTCGTCGCCATGCGCAAGCGCCCCTTTCAGGGCGCCGAGTTCCTGCACCAGTGCTGGTTCCTGGCCAAGGTCAGCGCCGTCCCGCTGATCCTGATCTCGATCCCCTTCGGCATGATCATCGCGCTGCACGTCGGCTCGTTCGCGCGCCAGCTCGGCGCCGAGGCCAACGTCGGCAGCGCCATGCTGCTGGCGGTCATCCGCGAGCAGGCTCCGGTCGCCACCGCGCTGCTGATCGCCGGCGCCGGGGGCAGCGCGATGTGCGCCGACCTGGGCAGCCGGCGCATCCGCGACGAGATCGACGCCATGCAGGTCATGGGCGTGGACCCGATGCACCGCCTGGTGGCGCCGCGCCTGCTGGCCGCCAGCGTCGTGGCGGTGTTCTTCGTCAGCATCGTGGCGGTGGCCGGCATCCTGGGCGGCTGGTTCTTCGCGGTGGTGGTGCAGAAGGGCACCACGGGCGCGTACTTCGCCAGCCTCAACCAGCTCGCGCAGCTGCCGGACTACTACATGGCCGTCACCAAGGCGGTGGTGTTCGGCTTCACCGCCGCGGCGGTCGCCTGCTACAAGGGCTACACCGTCAAGGGCGGGCCCAAGGGCGTCGGCGACGCCGTCCAGGCCAGCGTGGTGATCACGTTCATCCTGCTGTTCTTCCAGAACGCCGTCCTGACCATCATGTACCTGAACCTCGTCCCCCAGAAGATGTGAGGCAGGCGATGGCGACCGCTGGCCCCGTGATCCGCATCGGCCGCCGCATCGGCGGGCCGTTCGAGACGGTCTGGGACCAGTTCCGCTTCTACGGCGAGGTGCTGCGCGGGCTGCCCACGTCGTTCAGGTACGGCAGCGTCATCCTGCGGCTCATCACCGACGTCACGGTCGGCGCCGGCGCGCTGATCCTGGGCGGCGGCATGTTCTTCGTGATCGCCTCGCTGGCCTTCTTCACGGGCGCGGTGGTCGGCTTCGAGGGGTACGTGGGCCTGGAGCAGATCGGCGCGCAGGCCTACGTGGGCCTGGTGTCCAGTTGGGCGAACACGCGCGAGATCACCCCGCTCATCGCCGGTGTCGCCCTGGCCGCCCAGGTGGGCGCCGGCTACACCGCCGAGCTCGGCGCCATGCGCATCTCCGAGGAGATCGACGCGCTGGAGGTCATGAGCGTCCCGAGCATCGTCTACCTGGTGTCCACCCGCGTGTGGGCGGCCCTGATCCCGATCGTGCCGCTGTACCTCATGGCGCTGTTCTCCAGCTACTACGCCACGCGCATGACCGTCACCGGCTACTTCGGCCTGTCCACCGGCTCCTACGGGCAGTACTTCAACCTGTTCCTGCCCGCCACGGACGTGCTGTACAGCGTCACCAAGGTGATCGTGTTCGCCATCGTGGTGGTGCTCATCCACTGCTACTACGGCTACTACGCCTCGGGCGGGCCGGCGGGTGTGGGCGTGGCGGTCGGGCGCGCCATCCGCACCAGCATCGTCGCGGTGGTCGTGCTGAACCTGCTGCTGTCGATCCTGATGTGGGGCGGCGGCGACACGGT
>DATMKC010000347.1:0-2021 GCA_035553555.1 Egibacteraceae bacterium
GGAGCCCCTCGTCGTCTGGCCGTAGGACGTGCCGTCGGTCTGCCCGTTCCAGGTCGAGCCCTGCCAGTTGTTGCCCTGCCAGTTGTTGCCGTTGGCCCAGGTGGTGGCCTGCCAGTTGTTGCCCTGCCAGTTGTTGCCCACCGTGCTGACCCACTGGCTCTCGTACCAGCTCTGCGGCGTCCACTCGGAGTCGGCGAACTCCATCCCCTGCCAGTTGTTGCCCTGCCAGTTGTTGCCGAGCGCCTCGGTCTCCTGCCAGTTGTTGCCCTGTGCGGTCTGCTCGCCCTCCAGGGTCTGCCAGCATTCCGGCTGCGGCTCCGCGGACAGGATCGGCTCAGGGCACGGCACGGCGACGCGGTTGGTGCCGCGGCTGGCGTCCAGGGTGCCGCCGCCGTCCGACAGCACGGAGATGCGGTAGGTGGGCGAGATCGACGCGGCCAGCGCGCTGGGCCCGTGCACCTGGCCGGCGCCGATCGCGCGCGGCTCGTTCACCTTGATCTTGCGCGCGCCGGCGATCAGCGCCGCCTTGACGTCGTCGGGCCGCCACTCGGGCAGGCCGTCGGAGCCGTCCCGCGCGTCGAGCAGCAGCGCCGCCAGGCCGCTGGTGACCGCCGCGGACATGGAGGTGCCGCTGCCGCGCCGGTGCGCCGCGTCCAGCTTGCCGGCGTGGATGGTCTCGTCGATGAAGCTGCCGGGCGCGCGCAGGGAGATCACGCGCCCGCCGGGTGCGATGACATCGGGCTTCGCCAGGCCGTGGAAGGTCGGGCCCCACGAGGAGAAGTGCGGCAGGCGGTTGTCGTCGATACCGGGGGTCTCGCGGTCGTCGGAGGAGCCGACCGTGATGACGAACGGGTCGTCGCCCGGCTTGGTGACCGTGCCGTAGGTGGTGCCGTCCGGACGCGTGCGCGGGCCGGCACCGAAGTTGCCGGCGGAGACGACCACGGTCAGGCCGGACACCCACGCGCGCTGCACGGCCAGGTTCAGCGGGTCGATCTCCGGCGGCTGCACGCTGTCGCTGCCCAGCGACAGGTTGAGGACATCGATGTCGTAGCGGTCCTTGAACGACACCGCCCACTGGATGCCCGCGAGCACCTTGGAGACGTCCGCGGACCCGTCGCGGCCGCCGACCTTGATGGACACGAGCCTGGCGTCCGGCGCCACACCCTTGTAGCTGCCGCCGGACGCGGCGCCGCTGCCCGCCATCAGCCCGGCCATGAACGTGCCGTGGCCGAAGGTGTCGTCGCAGGTGTCCTCACCGGAGAAGTCGACGCACTCGACGTCCGGCGGGTCCGGCTGCGCGGCGGTGGGCGGGACCATCGGGTCGTCGACCGCGAGCACCTTGCCCTTCAGGTCGCCGCTGCCGGCGACCTCCGTGTCGATGCCGGTGTCGACCAGCGCGATCGTGACGCCGGCGCCGGTGAACCCGGCGGCGTTGAGCACGTCGGCGCCGACCTCCTCACGGTAGACCGACTTGAGCGTCGACAGGTTGGTGCCGTCGCCGGTCTTGGTCGCCTGCGGCACCATGCGCCCGTCCGGCGTGCGCGCGGTCACGCCGGGCTCGGCCGCCAGGCGCGGCAGCGCCGCCTCGGGCAGGACCGCCGCGAATCCGCCGACGATGGGCAGGGCGCGCGTGACCGTGCCGCCGAGGTCCCGCACCGCCGCCGCGACGCGCGCCTCGGCGCCCGGCGCCTGGACGATGACGGCCGCGGTGGCGGCGGCCGCGGCGGCCGTCACCGATGCGGGCAGCGCCGCGGGAAGGCTCAGCACCGCCGCCATGGAGGCGGCGGCCAATCTGACACGCTTCTTCACGATTTGCCCTCCACCTGTCGACGTACAGACCGTCGCGAGCCCGCCACAGTGCGTGAATCAGCGCGGCGCGCGCGCACGCGCCGCGCAGAAGAAGATGATTCCCCGGGTTGGGGGGCCAAAACGCACCCTGGCGCCATTTCTGCCGACGGGTGAACCGGGTCGGCGCGTGGAATGCTGAGGCTTCGGCGAGCATGATCGCGGGCCGGCGCGCA
>DATMKC010000348.1:0-5297 GCA_035553555.1 Egibacteraceae bacterium
CGTTCCGCTCGGTCAGCGCCGACGGCGGCGCGAACGCGATCCTGTTCGACCCCGCCAACGGCAGCGATGGCGCCTCGCTGTCCGTTACGGGATCGACCGCGGACGGCAGCGGCGGCGTCATCCGCGCGAGCAGCGGCGACGCCGTGGTGGTCGGCGGCGGCAGCGTGTCGCTGGCGCGCATGCGCGTCGAGGACGGCGCGGGCCGCGCCATCGCCGCCGACGGCGCGGCGAGCGTGTCGCTGACCCGCGTGACGCTGAGCGGCAACGGCGGCGCCGGCGGCCTGCCCACGGTCGACCTCGCCGAGACCACCGGCGCGGTCACCATCATGTCCAGCACGCTGAGCGCCGGCAGCGGCGACCTGCTGCGCGTCGCCGCCAGCGCCACGACCCCGACCGTCACCGTGTACCAATCGACCTTCAGCGACGGCGACGGCGCGGGGCTCCTGGTGGAGGCCGACGCGGACGGCGCCGTGAGCGCCACCGTGAGCGGCAGCACGTTCGACGGCCTCGCCGGCCCGGGCGTGCGCTGGCGCGCCGGCCTGTCCCCCGGCGCCGACGGGCACTCGCTGCTCACCGTGGTGTCCAGCGCGTTCCGCGACCGCGCGGGCGCCGGCGGCAGCCACCTCGCGCTGGAGCTCGGCGCCTCCAGCGCCACCACCGCCGTGCTGGGCGCGGCCGGCCAGCCGAACACCTTCGACACGGTCGGCGGGACGGGGGCCGCGGCCATCCAGCTCGACGTGTCCGGCGGCGCCGTGCTGGAGGCCACCGTGGCGGCCAGCACCATCGACGCGCCGCGCGGGCGCGGGCTCGCGCTCGAGGCGGCGCAGGCCGCCGACGTGACCCTGCTGGTGGACGCCAACACCATCCGCGACGCCGTCGCGGAGGCGCTGTGGGCGGCGGCCGGCGCCGGCGACGGCGACAGCGCGGTGGACGTCACGGTGACCGCCAACCAGGTGAGCGGGGCGAACGCCGGCGCGGCGGCCCTGGCGGCCATCGCCGTGGAGAGCGCCGAGCACACGCTGTGCGCCGACGTGAGCGGCAACACGGTGACCGCCACGGCGGGCGGCGCGTTCGACGTCGTGCTGCGCGCGGTCGACCCGGGCCTGCTGCGCTACGCGATGGCGGGCAGCGGCACGGTGACGGACGCGGACGTGGTGGCGCGCAACACGATCGGCGCGGCACAGGTCACGGGAGCCGGCGTGAGCGGTTCCGGCGGCGCGGCCTGCCGGCTCCCGTGACGCGCGTCACGCGGAGCGCGTCACCGCCGCCGGCCCGCGCAGCAGCGCGCCCAGGTCACCGGCGGGCAGCGGCCGCGCGAAGTGGAAGCCCTGCCCGTAGCCGCAGCCCATGTCGCGCAGCGCCTCGCGCTGGTCGGCGTGCTCGACGCCCTCGGCGATGGTGTCCAGGCGCAGCGCCTGCGCGATGCGCACGATCGCCTCGGTGAGCGCGCGCTCCTCCGCGCCGCGGCGCACGTCGTCGACGAACGGCTTGGAGATCTTCAGCACGTCGATGGGGAACTGCCGCAGGTAGGACAGCGCGGAGTAGCCGGTGCCGAAGTCGTCCACCGCGATGCGCACGCCCAGCGCCTTGAGGTCGCGCAGCACGCGCAGCGTGGCCGGCGTGTCCTTGATGAGCGCGCTCTCGGTGATCTCCAGCATCAGGTCGGACGGCGGCACGCCGTGCAGGCCCAGCAGCCGGCGCACCTCCTCGGCCAGCCCAGGCTGCGTGAGCTGGCGCGGCGACAGGTTGACCGCCAGGGTGAACGGCCGCGACGTGCCCAGGTCGGCGCGCCAGCGCGACAGCTGCGCCAGCGCGCCGTCGAGCACCCACGCGCCCAGCGGCACGATCAGGCCGCTCTCCTCCGCGTAGGCGATGAAGGCGTCGGGGGCGAGCAGCCCGCGTGTGGGATGGGCCCAGCGCACCAGCGCCTCCGCGCCCACCACGGCGCCGGAGACCAGGTCCACCACCGGCTGGAAGCGCAGCAGCAACTGGTCCTCGTCCACCGCGGCGCGCAGTTGCGTGCGCAGCTCCAGCCGCTCGCGCGCGCTGTGGTGCATGCCGTGCTCGTAGATGCCGTAGCGGTTCTTGCCCTGCTGCTTGGCCTCGTACATCGCCACGTCGGCGTTGCGCAGCACGGTGGCGGCGTCGTCGATCCCGTCGGCGCGGGCGATGCCGATGCTGGCGTGGACGGCGACCTCCATGCCGTGCAGCACCACGGGCGCGCGCAGCGCGGCGTGGATGCGCTCGGCCACCACGATCCCCGCGCCGATGCCCTCCACGTCGTCGACCAGGACGGCGAACTCGTCGCCGCCCAGCCGCGCGGCGGTGTCGCCGGGGCGCACGCAGCCTTCCAGCCGCCCGGCCACCTCCACGAGGAGCTGGTCCCCGGCGTCGTGGCCGAGGCTGTCGTTGACCGCCTTGAAGTCGTCCAGGTCCAGCAGCAGCACGATGACCGCGCCGTCCTCCCTGCGCCGCGAGGACAGCGCGTGCTCCACGCGGTCGTGGAACAGCGCGCGGTTGACCAGCCCGGTCAGCGAGTCGTGGAACGCCTGATGGCGCAGGTGCTCCTTGAGCGCCGACAGCTGCACCAGGGTCTTCTCCAGGCGCCCGTTCTCCAGGCACACGCTGGCCTGCGCCGCGAGCGTGCCGAGCAGCTGCAGGTCCTCCTGGTCGAACGGCGTCGCCTCGCAAGTGCGGTCGGCCACCACCAGCTCGCCGAACACCCCGCGCTCCGTGGCCAGGGTGGCCGTCATGGCGTCGCGGTAGCCGCGGCCGGCCAGCCCCTCGGGCACCGGCTCGCCGGCGCGGAACAGCGCGGCCGCGCCGCGGGCCGGCCGCGGACCGGCGTGCGGCACCGGCCGCAGCACCTGCCCGTGGCCTTCCGGCCCCGCGGTGGTGCGCAGCGGCAGGCCGCTGCCCTCGGCCGGGTACAGGGTGAGCTCGGCGACCTCGGCGCGGAACATGCCGCGCGCGTGGGACAGCAGCGCCGCGACCGCGCCTTCCAGGTCCGGTGCGGCGCTGATGGCCTGGGTGACCTCCGACAGGAAGCGCAGCCGCTCGCCGCGCTCGCGCTCGCGGACCCACGCGCGGTAGGCGGTCCACAGCGTGGCGCCGGGCACCGCGAGCAGCCACAGCGCCTGCGGCCGCTGCGCCAGCATCCACACCGCCAGCAGCGCCATGCTCGTGGTGGCGCCGGTGAACATCAGGCCGGTGGAGATCTCCCGTCCCCACCCGGCGAAGGCTGGCCGGCCCTCGCTCAGCGACACGGCGGCGAACATCGCGCTGACCGCCAGCACCGCCGCGAACGTGGTGGCGGCGAACACGGCCGCCCACCCGGCCGCGCCGAACAGCGCGTGCGCCGGCACCAGCGAGAACAGCAGCGCGGCCAGCGCCGCCTCCAGGCCGAAGTGCGCCACGTTGAACGCGAGCTTCATGGGCGTCTGGCGGCGGTGCAGCGCCAAGGCGACGGCGGCGCCGGTGAGCTGCGCGGCGACCAGCCCCACCGGCGAGACGAAGTACAGGCCCACCACCAGCGGCAGCTCGCCGAGGGAGATGGTGTGCGCGTCACGGCGGAACTGCACGTTCACCACCACGACCTCGCACAGGGCGAACAGGACCGCCAGCAGCGGCCACGGCACACCCAGCCCCGTGGCCGGCGCGGGCAGGGCGGACAGCGGACCGGCCACCAGGGCCGCCGTGGCGGCCGACATCGCCGCCGTGAGCAGCCACACGCGCTGCGCGCCGGACAGGCCACGCAGCGGCGCGAGGACCAGCCGCCTCGCGCCGCTCACCGTCGTCGTCATCCCGACCACCTCCCCAGCTCGCCGGGGCCGCTCAGCCCCAGCCTCCCCCGGCCCAGGCGTCCCCGCTCCACGAGCTGCGGGTCCAGCTCGAGCGGGTCCAGCCACCGGACGACCAGCTCGACCGGCTCCACGAGCTGCGCGACCACACCGTGGCCGCCCAGCGGTCGCCGAGCCAGCCGGCGCCGGTCCACGGACCGCCGTTCCAGTCCCCGTCGCTCCACGCCGTCCCGGCCTCGGCCAGTCGCGCGTGGGCGGCGGCGTCGAACGGCGCCCCGAAGATGTCCTGCTCCCCGTCCAGCACCACGTCGTCGTGGGACAGGCGCAGCGAGCCGCGCGCGCCGTCCAGCGAGCCGGCCCCCGACGACGGCTCCCACGGCTGGCGCGCGCCGAGTTGCGGGGGGCGCCGCAGCGCCTCCTCCAGGTCGAGCGCGCCGCTGCCCTGGCCGCGCGGGTCCGCCGCCGGGAGCGGCTCGGCGCTGGCGCGCAGGTGCTGCTTGACCTCGTCGGGCGTCAGGCCGGGGTGGCGCTGCAGGAGCAGCGCCACCGCGCCGGAGACCACGGCGGCGGCCTGCGACGTGCCGCTGCCGCGGAAGTAGCGCGACCCCACGCGCCCGCCGGGGTGATGCCGGTCGATGCCGCTGTCCGGCACGCGCAGGCTGGCCACGGACACGCCGGGCGCCACCAGGTCGGGGTTGCGCACCCCGTCGCCGGTGCTGGAGAACGCGGGCACCACGTCGTCGCCCAGGCCCTGGGTGCCCCGCGTGTCCTGCGCGCCGACCGCCAGCAGGAACGGGTCCAGCGCCGGGTTGTCCAGCGCCGGCGAGCCGGTGCCGGCGTTGCCGGCCGCGGCCACCACCACGATGCCGTTGCGCCAGGCCACCTCGGCGGCGTGCGCCAAGGGGTCGATGCGGTAGTCCTGCACCGCGTCGGTGCCGAAGGACAGGTTGAGCACGCGGATGCGCAGGCCGGCGCGATCACGGTGCTGCACCACCCAGTCGATCGCGGCGATCACCTGGGACACGTCCGTGGCGCCGTTGCGGTCGGCCACCTTCAGGCTCACCACGCGCGCGCCGGGCGCGACGCCGTGGAAGGCGTGGTGGTCGGCGGCGCGCGGCACGGTCACGCCGGCGTCGCGCCCGGCGATGATCCCGGCCATGTGGGTGCCGTGCCCGAACGTGTCGACGTGGCGCAGCGCGTCGGACTGGGACTCGAACGACAGGTCCGGCCCGTGCAGCAGCCCGCCGGGCTGATCCAGGCCCGCCACGGCGGCGACACCCGAGTCGATCAGGGCCACGTCGACGCCCGCGCCGGTCCAGCCCTCGTCGTAGAACTGCCGCGCGCCGATCACCCGCACCAGGGCGTGCAGGGCGTGCGGGTCGGCGGACGGGTCGTAGCCGTCCACCTCGTGGCGCAGACGCACCGGCCGGTCCGGGACCGCGGCGCGCACGCCCTGCACGCCCTGGTGCGGGTGATCGGCGCGCGGCAGTTCTACGA
>DATMKC010000349.1:0-2138 GCA_035553555.1 Egibacteraceae bacterium
CCTGGACCTCGAGGACTCCGTCGCGCCGAACGTGAAGGAAGAGGCGCGCGGCAACGTCATCGAGGCGCTGCGCACCAACGACTGGGGCAACAAGACCGTCGTCGTGCGCATCAACGCGATCGACACGCGCTGGGCCTACCGGGACATCCTGGAGGTCGTCGAGGCCGCCGGCGAGCACATCGACTGCCTGATGATCCCCAAGGTCCAGTCGCCGGGTGAGGTCGAGTTCGTCGACCACATGCTGCGCATGATCGAGGAGACCAAGGGCTTCGAGCACCGCATCGGCCTGGAGGCCCAGATCGAGAACGGCCCGGGCCTGACGCTGATCGACGACATCGCGTTCGCGTCGGACCGCCTGGAGACGCTGATCTTCGGCCCCGGCGACATGGCCGCGGCGCTGGGCATGCCGTCGCTGACCGTGGGCGAGTCCATCGCCGACTACCCCGGCGACCACTGGCACTGGGTGCTGATGCGCATCCTGGTCGCCGCGCGCGCCGCGGGCCTTCAGGCCATCGACGGGCCGTTCGCCAAGATCCGCGACCACGACGGCTACCGCGAGATCGCCAAGCGGTCCAAGTCGCTCGGCTACGACGGCAAGTGGGTCCTGCACCCGGACCAGATCACCATCGCCAACGAGGTGTTCTCGCCGACGCAGGAGGAGTTCGAGCGGGCCGAGGACATCCTCACCGCCTACGAGAAGGCCACCGACGTCGACCGCACGGGCGCCGTGATGTTCGGCGACGAGATGATCGACGAGGCCTCCCGCAAGATGGCCGAGGTCACGTCCATGCGCGGCCGCGCCGCCGGCATGACCGTGCGCCCGGAGTCCGAGCGCGGCTAAGACACCGGCGCGTCTCTCCCGGACCCCCTCCCGGCCACCGCGGCGGCGAGGGGGTCCGCGATTCTGGCGAGAATCGGGGCGCCGACGGCCAGGATGAGCACGTAGGCGGCGGCGAGCGGGCCGAGCGCCTCCTCCACCCCGGAGGCCACGCCCAGGCCGGCGATGACGATGGAGAACTCGCCACGAGCGGCCAGGACCGTGCCGGCGCGCAGGCGGCCGGGCGCGCGCACGCCCAGGGCCCGCGCCGCCCGCCAGCCGGTGAGGATCTTGGTGGCGCCGGTGACCAGCGCCAGCAGCGCGGCTGCGGCGAGCACCGGCGGCAGGTCGCCCGGGTCGATCTGCAGGCCGAAGAACACGAAGAAGGTCGCGGCGAACAGGTCGCGCAGCGGGCCGAGCAGCTCCCTGGCGCGCTCCGCCACGGGGCCCGACAGCGCCAGGCCCACCAGGAAGGCGCCGACGGCGGCGGAGACCTGCAGGCGCTGCGCCAGCCCGCCGACGAGCAGCACGGTGCCGAGCGTCGTCAGCAGCAGCACCTCGTCGGAGGTGGAGAACAGCACGCGGCTCACCGCGCCGCCGAAGCGCAGCGCCACGATCAGGGCCACGACCACGGTGGCGACCGCCAGTCCCAGCGACAGCGCACCCGTGGTCCAGCCGGTGCCGGCGAGCAGCACCGCCACCACGGGCAGGTACAGCGCCATCGCCAGGTCCTCCACCACCAGGATGGTCAGCACCGCCGGGGTCTCGCGGTTGCCCATCCGGCCCAGGTCGCCCAGCACCTTGGCGACCACGCCGGAGGACGAGATGTACGTGACGCCGCCCAGCAGCACGGCCGTCACCGGCGACCAGCCCCAGGCCAGCGCGAACAGCACGCCCGGCGTGAAGTTCAGCAGGAGGTCCTCGCCGCCGGCGCGCAGGCCGGTGCGCAGCGAGCCGGCCAGTTCGGCGGCGGTGTACTCCAGCCCGAGCATGAACAGCAGCAGCACCACGCCGATCTCGGCGCCCACCCCGATGAAGTCCTCCGACAGGCCCAGCGGCACGATGCCGCCGCGGCCGAGCGCGAGCCCGCCGAGCAGGTACAGCGGGATCGGCGAGAAGCCGGCCCACGCGGCCGCGCGGGCCAGCAGCGCCAGGCCCACCACCACGAGGCCGAGCTCCGCGAGCAGCAGGGCGCTGTTCGCGGACGTTGCGGCGACGAGCACCTAGCCGGCCCTCAGCACGTCGAGAGCGCGGGCGATGCCCTCCGGCGTCCCGACCAGCACGGCGACGTCGCCGTGCTGGTCGGGACGCCGGAGGGCAT
>DATMKC010000350.1:0-3157 GCA_035553555.1 Egibacteraceae bacterium
GGGCCGCCGGGGCGTACCTGACGGTGCGCCGCGGCGGCCATGCTCACCGTGGCCGTGTGCAGCGCGGGCGACAGCAGGCCCGCGATGTCCGCCGCCAGGGCGCCGCCGGCGGTGTCGCCGCGCAGCACGCCGCGTACCGCCCAGAACAGCAGGACCGCGAGTGGGGCGACCAGCGCGAACAGGGCAACGCCGGCGACCAGCGCGAGCGCGGGCCGGCGCCATGCGCCCAGGGGTACCTCCAGCGCCCGGCCGCCGCGGGCGGTGCGGTGCTCGCGCAGCCCGCCCAGCCAGCGCTCCGCCGCGGCGATGCCCACGGCCAGGACGCCGAGCAGCAGCGACAGCGCCAGGGCGCGGCGCTGCTCGTAGATGCGCGAGGCGTAGATGCTGCGCGTCAGCGTGTCGTAGCGCATCAGCTGCACGGCGCCGAACTCGCTCACCGTGTACAGGAACACCAGCAGCGACCCGGCCAGCACCGCGCCGCGCGTCTGCGGCAGCACGGTGGTGCGGAACGCCGACAGTGGCGAGTGCCCCAGCAGGCGGGCGCTCTCCTCCAGCGACGGCGGGAGCTGGCGCAGCCGCGCGGCGACCGGGAGGTACACGTAGGGATAGGTCAGCAGGGTGAGCACCGCGAACGCGCCCCAGTAGCCCCGCACCTGCGGCAGTTCGCGCGCCCCCAGGGGCGTGAGCAGCTGGTCGAGCAGGCCCCCCGGCGCGAACGCGGCGATCAGCGAGAACGCGCCGATGAAGCTCGGGATGACCAGCGGCAGCGGCAGCAGCAGGCGCCACAGCCGCCGCGCCGGCAGGTCCGTCCGCGCGGTCAGCCACGCCAGCGCCGTGCCGAGCGTGGCGGTCGCCAGGGACACGGTCACGGCCAGCAGCAGCGTGCGGCCCAGCGGCGCGAGCGTCGCCGCGGACCCCCACAGGCGCAGGACGCCGGGGGGGTCACCCGCGGCCCACCCGGACAGGTACAGCAGCGGCGCCGCGAACAGCGCCGCCAGGGCCAGCCCGGCCGCCGGGAGCCCCGCCCTGCGCCTCACGCAAGTCCGCTGGTGCGGATGAGCTCGACCGTGCGCTCCAGGCCGCCGCCCAGCTCGGCGAAGCGGTACGGGAACGCCTCCAGCGTCTCCAGCGGCGGCAGCGTGTCGGCCGGCTCGGCGCCCTCGCCCAGCGGGTACTCGAAGGTCTCTTCGGAGAAGTAGCGCTGCGCCTGCGCCTCCAGCAGGAACTCCACGAAGCGCAGCGCGTTGTCGCGCTGGTCGGTGGAGGCCAGCACGCTCACGGTCGAGGGGATCAGCAGCGAGCCGATGTCGTCGCCGGGGAACTGGTGGTTGCGGCTGGGCAGGCTGGGGTCCTCGTCCAGGAAGCGGTGGTTGTAGTAGTGGTTCACCAGCCCCATGGCGACCTCGCCGCGCGCCACCGCGTCGACGATGGCGTTGTTGTTGGCGTAGGTGGGGGCGCCGCCGGCGTCCAGCGCGCGCAGCCAGGTGAGGGTCTCGTCGTCGCCCCGCACCTGGCGCATCGCCGTCACGAAGTCCTGGAAGGAGCCGTTGGTGGGCGCGACCGCGACCTTGCCCGCGAACTGCGGCTGGGTGAGCTGGTCCACCGACGTGGGCAGCGCCGACGGCTCCACGAGCTCGCGGTTGTAGACCAGCACGCGCTGGCGGCCGGTGACGCCGACCCACACGCCGTGCTCGTCGCGGAAGCGCTCGTCCACCCGCTCCACCACCTCGGCGGGCAGCTCCAGCAGCAGGTCCTTGCCCGCCAGGAACGCGTTCGCGCCCGGCGTCTGCGACAGGAACACGTCCGCGCTGGTGCGCTCCCCCTCGGTGTCCAGCAGCAGCGCCAGCTCCGCGGAGTCCCCGTACTTCACGTCGATGGGGATCCCTGTCTCGGCATGGAAGCGCTCCAGCAGCGGGCCGACGAGGTTCTCGGTGCGGCCCGAGTAGATGGTCAAGGCCTCGCGCCCGCCGGAGCAGGCGGTCAGCGCGGCGGCCAGGGCCAGGGCAAGCAGTGCGGCGACGGTGCGGCGGGTCATGCGGTCTCCAGAACGGCGTGAGGGTCGGGGTGCGCGGCGGCGGCCGGCTCCGGCGGCGCGCCGAGCTGGGCGGCGGCCTGGCGGCGCACCAGCGAGACGAGATCGGTCGCGGGCGTGAAGCCCAGCACGCGGCGGCAGCGGCGCGTGTCGGCCAGGGTGGCGGGCGGCTCGACCGGCGACACCGCCTCCACGGCCAGCGGCACGTCGGCGCCGACCGCGCGGCGCACCGCGTCGGCCAGGTCGGCCAGCCGATGGCCCACGCCGGTACCCAGGTTCACCACGCCGGTGGCCTCCCGGCGGGCGGCGCGCACCATGCCCTCCACGACGTCGCGCACGTCGGTGACGTCGCGGCGCCGGTCGGGCGAGCCGAGCACGCGCAGGGGCCGGCCGTCGCGCGCCGCGTCGATCCACAGCGACAGTGCCATGTCCGGGCGCTGGCCCTCCCCGGCGACGGTGAACGGGCGCAGCACGACGACGTGGCCGCCGGCGGCCGCGCGACGGGCGCAGCGCTCCTCCAGCACCAGCTTGGACCTGGCGTAGCCGCCGCGTGGTGCCGGCCGGTCGCGTTCCGCGCAGGGCCGGAACGCGCCGTGGGGGCCGCGCCGGGCGCCGCCGTAGACCGACGAGGAGGACGCCACCACCAGCGGCGTGCCGGGCGCGGTGGCGGCCAGCACACGCTCGCCGGCCAGCACGTTGTCCCGCAGCCTGCGGGCGGCGACGTCCGGGGAGCGGTCGCGCACGCCCGGGCAGCCGGCCAGGTGGAACACCGCCTCCGCTTCCGCGAGGGCGGCGCGCACCGCGTCGTCCGGCCGCGACAGGTCCGTCAGCAGCGGCGTGGCGCCGGGCGGGATGCCGCCGCGGCGGTCGACGCCGACCACGGCGTGGCCGTCGCGCAGGAGACGCGCGACGAGCTGGGCGCCGATGAAGCCGGCGGCCCCGGTGACCACGATCGCCATGCCAGGGGTTCCTTGTGCGGTGGTGGCGGGCCCCGATTGGGGGCCGCGAGTGAAGTGAGGTTACCCTTACCTCATGAGCGGGAGCCAATCGAGCGCGGCGGCGCGCCCAACGCCACCCCACGGGCCGCGCATGCCCGGCCCTTCACGCCTGCGCCGCTGGGCGGGC
>DATMKC010000351.1:0-10074 GCA_035553555.1 Egibacteraceae bacterium
GCGCCCCCTCCCCCGCCAGCAGCACGGCGCCGGGACGATGCGCGAGCAGCGCCGCGGCGACCAGCACCGGGTTGGCGACATCGCGCAGCGCGGCCACGCCGGCGAAGCGGCCGGTCCAGCCCTGGAACACCCCGGCGTCGAGCTCCACCTCGCCCGTGTCCGCGGGCACCCCGCCGCTGCCGGCGTTGAAGCGGCCGTCGTCCTCCAGGACGCGCACGGCGGCGCACGCGCCCGCCACGGGGTCGCCGGTCTGGCTGAGTTCGCGCCAGCCCGCGTCCAGCGCCTGCTCCAGCGCCTGGCGGACCACCGGGCTGTCGGGCGTGCCGAGACCACCGTGCACGATCAGGCGCGCGCTTCCCATGGCGCGGCGGTACCCGTCGCGACCGCCGGGGAAAACGCCCGGCGGGGCGGCGTGTCAACGGCGGCCGTCGCGGTAAGGGTGGCGGCGACCACGCCCGCGACCCCGACGGAGGAGCCCGCATGAGCTGGCGCGCATTCGCGCTCCGCCACCTGCTGGGACGGCTGCACATCGGCGAGGACATCCTGCGCCACCTGACCACGTTCCAGCGCCTGGGCGCGACGCTGGAGCTGGCGCCGCCCGGCGAGATGCTGCCCGTCGGCGCGCGCACGGCCCTGCGGGCCATCCGCACGCGCGGCGCGGCGGATATCAGCCCGGACTGGCTGTGGCCGTGGTGGCTCCAGCGCCAGCTCGATCCCACCGACGACGCGTTCACGCCGCGCGGTCACCTGCCCGTGATGCAGAACGTCACGCACCGCAACTGGACGCTGGTCGGCAACATGGGCTCGGCGTGGGAGGCGATCGTCGACCCCACCGGCCTGGTCACCGCGCAGTTCGACGGCTGGTCGCTGGACTGGTGGGTGCGCGACGCCGACGGCCGGTGGCACTTCCCCAGCCGCTCCGCCGAGCGGGTGCGCCAGCGCCTGATGGACGCGCGGCCCGTCGTGGAGACCCGCCTGGGGCTGCCCGACGGCGAGGTCGTCCAGCGCGTGTACGCCGTGGAGACCGTGCCGGAGCTGGTGGTCGTCGAGGTCCACAACGCCGGCGCGCGCGACTGCGGGCTGGCCATGGCGCTGCGCCCGTACAACCCGGAGGGGCTGGCCGTGGTGGAGGACCTGTCCGTGCACGGCCAGGTCGTCTCGGTCGGCAAGGTCCCCGTCCTGTACCTGCCGCGCCTGCCCGAGCGCAGCGCCCTGTCGACGTTCGAGGACGGCGACGTGGTGCACGTGCTGGAGGGCCGGCGCGAGGCCCCGCCGGCGCGCGAGCACGTGCACGACCGGGCCGGCCTGGCCCAAGGCGCGTTCACGTTCACGCTGCCGGCGGGCGAGACGCTGCGCTTCGCCGCACCCATGGCGGGGCGCTCGCCGCGGCGGCGCTGGCCGATGCCGTGGCGGCGGCGCATGCGCCACACGGTGCCGCAGCCGGAGCGCCTTCCGGGCGCCGCGCAGGTGCGCGACGAGTGGGACCGCCGCATGCGCCGCGGCACGCGGGTGGAGCTGCCGGACGCGCGCCTGCAGGAGGCGGTGGACGCCAACCGCGCGTTCCTGCTGCTGCTGCACGACCCGGGCGACATCACGCCGGGACCGATGACCTACCACCGCTTCTGGTTCCGCGACGCCGCCTACCAGCTCGCGGCGCTGGACCGCTGGGGCCTGCACACCGAGGTCGCCGACGTCCTGCGCACCTACCCGGGCCGCCAGCGGGGCGACGGCTTCTTCTACAGCCAGTGGCGCGAGTGGGACGCCAACGGCGCCGCGATCTGGAGCCTGGCCGAGCACGAGCGGCTCACCGCCGACGCGGCCACGCGCGACCACACGGCGGCGGCCGTCGCGTCCGGCGTGGAGTGGATCCTGCGCACGCTGGACGACCCGCGCGGCAAGGAGCCCGAGGCCGCGGGCCTGCTGCCGGCCGGCATCTCCGCCGAGCACCTGGGACCGTTCGACTACTACTACTGGGACAACCTGTGGGCGTGGCGCGGCCTGGTTGACGGCGCCACGCTGCTGCACGGCAGCGGGCGCCATGACGCGGCGGCGGCCGCGGCGCGCGGCGCGGAAGCGCTCGGCGCCCGGCTGCGCGCGGCGTGGGATCGCGACGCCCGCCGGCTGGGCCGCCGCGCGGTTCCGGCCGGCCCGGGGCGCGGCTTCGACGCCGGCATGATCGGCGCGCTCAGCGCGGTGTACCCGCTGGGCCTGCTGGCGCCCGACGACGAGTGGATGCGCGGCACCGCCGAGGTGGTGCGCGAGCGCTTCCTGCTGGGCCAGGCGTTCTTCCAGGGCATCTCGCACACGGGTCTCGGCACGTACCTGACGGTGCAGCTCGCGATGGTCGAGATCGAGGCCGGCGACCCGCGCGGCTGGGACCGCGTCGAGTGGCTGCTGGACGCCGCGACCGACACCTGGACGTGGCCGGAGGCGATCCACCCGCGGCTGCCGGGCGGCTGCATGGGCGACGGCCACCACGGCTGGATGGCCGCGGACCTGCTCAACGTGGTGCGCCTGACCATCGCGCGCGAGACCGCCGACGGCCTCACGCTGTTCAGCGTGCTGCCGGAGCGCTGGCGCGGCGGCCGCGTGGCGCTGCGCGGCGCGCCGACGCACCACGGCCTGCTGGACCTGGAGCTGGAGTGGCCGGACGAGCGGCCGCTGCTGCGCTGGTCGCTGCGCCGCCGGGACGACCGGCCGGTGCGGCTGACCGCGCCCGCCCTGGACCCGTCGTGGCACAGCGACGAGCCCGAGGGCGAGGCGCGGCTCGGCGGGGTCTACGCGGACGCGCGCAGCCGCCGCCGGGCCCAGTAGCCGGCGTAGCTGCCCATCGCGACCAGCAGCATGCGCACCTTGGCGATCCAGCCCTGCGCCGGCGTGGAGAACTTCTCCTCCTTGGTGCGGTGCCACATGCCCTGGCACACGAACGCGGCGACCGGCAGGCCGAGCTCGCCCGCGCGCGCGTTCAGCGCCGCCTCGATGCGGTAGCCGGCGAGGTCTGCCGCCGCCAGCGACTCGAACAGCTCGCGGCGCAGCGCGCGCTCCCCGGTGAGGATGGGCAGCAGGTGCAGGAACAGGCGGTTCATGCCGGGGCCGCGGTCGAACAGGCCGCACGCCATCACGGCCCCGCCGGCCGTCACGGTGCGCACCAGCCGGTCCACGTGGTGGGGGCGCAGGCCGGTGAGATCGCCGTCCAGGAACACGATCACGTCGGCGTCGGTCGCGGCGACGCCGGCCGCCATCGCCTCGCCCTTGCCGCCCTCCGGCTGGGTGAGCACCCGCGCGCCGGCCGCCTCGGCGCCGGCGGCGGTGCCGTCGGTGGAGCGCCCGTCCACCACGATGACCTCGTCCACCAGGACGGACGCGCGTGCGGCGCCCACCACCTCGGCGATGGTGGGCGCCTCGTTCCACGCGGCGATGACCGCTGCGGCCTTCACCTGACGCGCGCCGTCATGGCGCTGCGCTTGTTCGGCGGCAGCGTGCCCGGCAGGTGCAGCGCGTTTTCGACGTCGCGCACGCCGGTGACCTGGCGCACCTCGTGCACCAGCCGCTCGATCTGCTCGGGGCGGTCCAGCTGGCCGTTCAGCATCACCACGCCGTCGGCGGCACTGACGTTGACGGTGTAGTGGCGCCACTGCTCGGCGCCCAGCACCTCGCTGCGGACCTTGTCCACCAGCGTCTGGGCGTTCTCCGGCTGCTGGTCCGGGCGCAGCTCGCGCACCATGCCCTTGGACCGGCCCGCCAGGTACTCACCGCGCTTGGACATGCCGCGGCGGCGCGCACGCATCGTGCCGGCAGCCTGGCTCGCCATGCGGTGGCGGCGCCTGGCGCCTGCCTGCGGGTCGAACAGGTAGGCCAGCAGGGCGCCCCCCATCCCTGCCAGCAGTGTCGGGCGAAGTCTCATCGCGCGCTCCTTTGCGTTGTCGCCTTGAGGTCTCCCTGGCCGCATACCCGCGGGCGCGGCCCGGCATGGCTGCCGGCGCGCAGAATGTCGCGCGACGCGAAAAGGCCTCAGCGAGGTGGCAGCGCGGAGATCGCGGCGCCCGCCACCACGACGGCGGCGGCGAGGCGGATCACCCACTTGGCCACGGGGCGCAGCGGCCGGCGCTCGGCCGCGTCGGGCTCCGGCGCGAGGGCGTGCGCGGCGTCGGCCTCGGCCAGCAGCGCGCGGGCGGCGTCGGCGTCCTCGGCGGGCACGCGCAGCGAGATGCCGCGGTACAGCGCCACGTGGGGGTAGGTGCCGCCGGCGTCGTCGGCCCAGACGGTGGCGGGGATGCCGTTGGCGTGCAGGTACGTGGCCGCGACCTCGGCCATGGGCCGGGAGGGAAAGTGCCCCACCTGTTCGAATGCCGCCATCGTGCTCACTCCGTCGGCGCGCGTCGCCTGACCGCCCAGTATGCGCGCCATGGCGCGCTAGGGTCGGACGGACAGATGGAACGCCACGAAAGCGAGCGACGACGGCATGAGCGGGTTCGAGGACAAGCTGCGCGAGCGGCTGGAGAGCAACGCGGCGCTGGCCGAGCAGCGCGCCGCCGCCGAGGCGGAGATGGACCGCGCGGCGCTGCAGGCGCAACAGGAGGCCGCCGCGGCGGAGCGCGAATTGCGTGCGTCGCGGGACGCCCGCCACGCCGAGCTGGCCGCGCGCCTGGAGGACCTGCTGGACATGCTGCGCGGGTCCGGCCAGCGGCTGGAGGTGCGCGCCGGCTGGAGCGCGTCCGGTGAGGAGTTCTACGCGCGGCTGGCCACGCACGCGGGCTGGCCGCAGCGCGTGCTGTCGCTGGAGCTGGACCGCGACGACGACGAGGTGCTGGCGCGGTGGCACTCCGACGTGGGCAACACCCTGGAGCTGTGGCGCCTGCTGGAGTTCGACGTCGAGATGCTGGAGGAGCTGGTGCTCCAGGTGATCGACGACGAGCTGTGGCGCGGCGCCTCCGCGCCGCCCGCCTTCCCCGAGCCGGCTTAGCCGGGCGGGCGCGGGGCGGCCAGCCGCGTCGGCGTGGCGCGGCCCTCCACGGTGACCTCGCCGACCAGCTCCCAGTGGCCGCGCTCGGCCTCGCCGGCCGCGTCGAGCGCCACGGCGGAGGCCAGCAGGCGCGACGGCGCCGACTTCGCCAGCTCGGTCAGCCGGGCCGCCTCGTTCACCGGGTCCCCGATGACGGTGAACTCGAAGCGGCGCTGGTCGCCCACGTTGCCGGCGACGACGCGGCCCGCGGCCACGCCGATGCCCGCCGGGCACTCCGGCACCTCCGCCGGAAGCCGCCCGGCCAGCTCGCGCGCGGCGGCGAGCGCCCGGCCGCAGGCGTCGTCCAGCGGGGTCGGCACGCCGAACACCGCCAGCGCCGCGTCGCCGACGAACTTGTTCACCAGCCCGCCATGGCGGTCGACCACGTCGACGACCACGGTGAAGAAGCGGTTGAGCAGCTCCACGATGCGCTCGGGCGGCAGTTCCGCAGCCAGGCGTGTGGAGCCGACGATGTCCACGAACACCACCGCCGCGTCGCGCACCTCGCCGCCCGCGTCGAACCGCCCGGCCACGGCCGCGGTCGCGACCGGCTCGCCGACGTGCCGGCCGAACAGGTCGCGCAGGCGCTCGCGCTCCTCCAGGCCGGCCACCATGCGGTTGAAGCCGGCCTGCAGGCGGCCGAGCTCGGAGGCGTCGTAGACGACGATGCGCGTGTCCAGCCGCCCGGCTTCCACGGCGGCGAGCGCGCGGCGCATCGAGCGCAGCGGGTCCAGCGTGCCCTGGATGCCCAGGCGCACCAGCAGCAGGCTCACGGCCAGCGTCACGCCGCCCAGTCCCAGCATCGTGATGGCGAGCGAGCCGGCGGGCACGTCGCCTTCGACCAGCGCCACCACCGCCACGACCATCAAGCCCAGCACCGGCACGCCCGTGCCCACCAGCCACACCAGCAGGGAGCGCACCGCGAGGCCGGGCGCGCCGCGCTCCGGTGCGCCGGGCAGGGCCAGGACGCGCGCGGCCAGTGGCCGCAGTGCCAGCTCGCTGAGCAGGTAGGAGCACGTGCACGTCACCAGGCCGCCGAGCAGGACGGTGGTCGTGGTGCGCAGCACCACGCGCCAGCCGGCCGGTACGCCCAGCGCGCCGAACAGCACCACGGCGCCGAGCCACAGCGCGACCTGCAGGCCCAGCAGGCGGAACGGCGCGCGCAGCACCTGGCTGTGGCCGTCGCCGGGCGGCGCGCCGCCCTCGGCGACCCAGCGCAGGCGCGGCAGCTCCCGCCGGGTGCCAGACAGCGCGCCGGCGGCCACGGCGAGCACGATGTAGGCGGGCGCGGCGACGACGACCACGGTGCCGAAGCGTGTGTCGAGCAGGCTGGGGCCGGGGATGAGCCAGACGCTCAGCGCGACGACGGCGGCCGCGCCCACGAGGTTGGCGACGACGACCGCGCCGGTGAGCAGCGTCTGCACGCGCAGTCGCAGCGCCCAGCCCGGCTCGCCGGCCCGGCCCAGGACGCGGAGGCCGAACGGCCGCTCACCTCCGGGACCGCTCGTCGGCCGCGCGTCGTCGTGATGCACCCGCGGATCGTAGATCCCGGTCTCGGCGGCCGGCAGGTGGTCACCCCGCACACCACGGGGTAGAACCCGCGGCATGAATCGACTCGCCGAGGCCTCCAGCCCGTACCTGCTCCAGCACGCCGACAACCCCGTGGACTGGTGGGAGTGGGGTGAGGACGCGTTCGCGGAGGCGAAGCGGCGCGACGTGCCGGTCTTCCTGTCGGTCGGCTACTCCTCGTGCCACTGGTGCCATGTCATGGCGCACGAGTCCTTCGAGGACGCCGAGGTGGCCGCGTACCTGAACGAGCACTTCGTCTCGGTGAAGGTGGACCGCGAGGAGCGCCCCGACGTCGACGCCGTCTACATGGGCGCGGTGCAGGCGATCAGCGGCCGCGGCGGCTGGCCCATGAGCGTGTTCCTCACGCCGGACGGCACGCCGTTCTTCGGCGGCACCTACTGGCCGAAGGAGGAGCGCCAGGGCATGCCGGGCTTCCTGCGGGTGATCGAGGCGGTCAGCGCGGCGTGGACCAACGAGCGCGACAAGGTGGTGGAGTCCGGCGGGAAGCTGGCCCAGCACCTGCGCGAGCAGCAGCAGGTCGACGCCAGCGACGAGCGGCCGGACCTGACCATCCCGGAGCGGGCCGCGGAGCTGTGCGTGCGCATGTGGGACCGCCGGCACGGCGGCTTCGGACAGGCGCCCAAGTTCCCTCAGGCGATGACGATCGACTTCCTGCTGGCGCACTCGCTGCGCACCGGCGACGCCGAGGCGAAGGAGGCGGCGACGCACTCGCTGACCGCGATGAGCAAGGGCGGCATCTACGACCATGTCGCCGGCGGCTTCGCGCGCTACTCGGTCGACGACGTCTGGCTGGTCCCCCACTTCGAGAAGATGCTGTACGACAACGCGCTGCTGCTGCGCGCGTACGTGCACGGCTGGCAGGCCACCGGCAACCCCCGCTTCCGCCGCATCGCCGTGGAGACCGCCGAGTACCTGCTGCGCGACATGCGGCATGCGCGCGGGGCGTTCTACTCGGCCACGGACGCCGACAGCGAGGGCGAGGAGGGCAAGTTCTTCCTGTGGCACGCCGAGGAGTTCTTCGACACCATCCAGGACGGCGGCGAGAACCCCGAGAAGTGGATGGCGTTCTACGGCGTCACGCCGGCGGGCAACTTCTCCGACCCCCACCACCCCGGCAGCCCGATGCGCAGCATCCTGTACGAGGCGCTGGAGCGCGACGAGCTGGACGACGAGTTCGCCGCCCGCGCGCAGAAGGTGCGCGAGATCCTCTACGCCAAGCGCGAGCAGCGCGTCCACCCGGGGCTGGACGACAAGATCCTGACGTCGTGGAACGCGCTGGCGATCGGCGCGCTGGCCGAGGCCGGCGCGGCGTTCGGGATCCCGCGCTTCGTGGTGGCCGCACAGCAGGCCGCCGCGTTCCTGCGTGACGAGGCGCAGGTCCACGGCCGCCTGATGCACGTCTGGAAGGAGGGACGCGGCGCGTCGGTGCCGGCGTTCCTGGAGGACGTGGCGTACCTGGCGCAGGCGCTGCTGGTGCTGTACGAGGCCGACTTCGACCCGGACTGGTTCCGCTGGGCGCTGCGGCTGGCGCAGACGGCGTGGGCGGAGTTCGGCGACGAGGAGACCGGCGCGTTCTACTCGACCGCGCACGACGCCGAGGAGCTGCTCACGCGGCCGAAGGACCTGTGGGACAACGCCACGCCCGCGGGCTCGTCCGTCATGGTGGACGTGCACCTGCGGCTGCACGCGCTGACCGGCGAGACCCAGTGGCTGGAGCGGGCGGAGAAGACCATCGCGGCGTTCCAGTACCGCGCGCTGCAGGCGCCGACCGGCTACGGGGAGTTCCTGCGCGCCATGGAGCGCATGGCGTCCGGGCCGATGGAGGTGGCCATCGTGGGGCAGCTGGAGGACGAGGCGACGATACGGCTGATCGAGGTGTACCGGGAGCGCTGGCGGCCCGGCGCCGTGGCGGCGGTCAACGGCGTGGTGGGCGGTGTCGAGGCCGCGGACGGCGCCGCCTCGACACCGGACGTGCATCCCGTTGCGCTGCTGCACGAGCGCCCGCTGGTCGGCGGGCGGCCCGCGGCGTACGTGTGCCGGCAGTTCGCCTGCGAGCGCCCCGTCACGTCACCCGACGACTTGCGCGACGCCCTCGACCGCCGCGCCTGACAGTGAGAATGCCGTAGGGCCTGCACCCCGCCCGGTCTGACTCTGCGACTGACAGACCGTCGTGTCCTGAAAGGGATCCGTCGACCGGATCGGGGTGCAGGTTCCTTGGGCACGAGCTGTCGGACGAAGTGACCTCATAGGAGCCTGCGCTATCAGGCGCCCATCACTGTCTTGTCCGTCGTCTGGCTGTGCGTGCCGGCCCAGCCCAGTTGACGAGGAGGGACGGCGATGACCATGGTGACAGATCCGGTGGCGGCGGCCCAGGTGCTGGCGGTGACGGGCGGGGTGGACACCCATGCCGAGGTGCACGTCGCGGCGGCGATCGACGCGGTCGGCCGCGAGCTCGGCCACGCGTCGTTTGCGACGACACCGGCGGGTTATGCCGCGCTGCTGGCGTGGCTTGAGAGCTTCGGGCCGCTGGAGCGGGTCGGGGTGGAGGGCACCGGTGTGTACGGCGCCGGGCTCACCCGGGTGCTGCAGGCCGCCGGGGTGCGAGTGATCGAGGTCGACCGGCCCGACCGCAAGGCGCGCCGCTACCAGGGCAAGTCCGATCCGATCGACGCTTACGCCGCCGCCCGCGCGGCCCTGTCGGGCCGTGCGGCGGGCACGCCCAAGACGCGGACCGGCTCGGTGGAGATGATCCGCACGCTACGGGTCGCGCGGGCTGGTGCGGTCAAGGCCAAGGCGGTGGCGTGGAACCAGCTCAAGGCGCTGATCAAGACCGCCCCGGAGGACCTGCGTGAGCGGCTGCGCGCCCTCGACGGCGCCGCGCTGCTCGACGCTTGCGTCGCGCTGCGCGCCGCCCGCGGCCCCGCCCCCGAGCACGGCCCGCACGCCAAGCGGCACCGTCCCGGCGTGCTGGCCGACCCGACCGCCGCATGCAAGCGCAGCCTCGCGGTGCTCGCCCGGCGCGTACGCGCCCTGGAGGCCGAGATCACCGACCTCGACAACGACCTCGAACCGCTCATCGTCGCGACCGCACCGACTCTGCTCGGCCTGTACGGCGTCGGCCTCGACGTCGCCGGCCAACTGCTGGCCACGGCCGGCGACAACCCTGATCGGCTGGCCTCCGAGGCCGCGTTCGCGCACCTGTGCGGCGTCGCGCCGATCCCCGCCTCCTCCGGCAAAACCGAACGCCACCGGCTCAACCGCGGCGGCGACCGCCATGCCAACAACGCCCTGTGGCGCATCGCGATGACTCGGCTGCGCTACGACCCCGCCACCAGGGAATACCGCGACCGCCGCGCCAAGGAACAGAAGACCAACAAAGACATCTTGCGCTGCCTCAAGCGCTACATCGCCCGAGAAGTCCACCGCGCCCTGATGGCCGACCTCACCACTCCATCACCGACTTGACATCCATAGGAGCATCC
>DATMKC010000352.1:0-8530 GCA_035553555.1 Egibacteraceae bacterium
CGGTGGAACCCGCGGCGAGAGAGCGCTTCTCCCTCGCCGGGCAGGTGATCAGGGGTCATGACCGGCTGCGCGTGGTGTCGGTGGAACGGCTCGGTGTCACGATCCCGATGTACGACATCACCACGGGCACGGGAGACTTCATCGCGAACGGCGTCGTCAGCCGCAACTGCTTTGCGCGGCCGACGCACACGTACCTGAACCTGGACGCGTTCGGCGACTTCGAGAAGACCGTCGTGGTGAAGACCAACGTCGCCGACGTCCTGCGCCACGAGCTGTCCAAGAAGAGCTGGACGGGCGAGCACGTCGCGATGGGGACGAACACGGACCCCTACCAGCGCTGCGAGGGCCGCTACCGGCTGATGCCGGACATCATCCAGGCGCTCGCGGACGGCCTCACGCCGTTCTCCATCCTCACCAAGGGCACGCTGATCACCCGCGACCTGGACGTGCTCACGGCGGCCGCGCGGCGCGTCGAGGTCCGCGCCGCGCTGACCATCGGCATGCTCGACGAGGCGCTGTGGCGCTCCTCCGAGCCGGGCACGCCCTCGCCCCGCGCTCGCCTGGACGCCGTGCGGGCGCTCACCGAGGCGGGCATCCCCACAGGCGTCATGCTGGCGCCGATCATGCCGGGCCTGAACGACGACCCCGGGCAGCTCGCCGAACTGGTCGACGCCGCGGCGGACGCCGGCGCCACGCATGTCACGCCCATCGTGCTGCACCTGCGCCCCGGTGTGCGCGAGGTGTTCTGGCCCTGGCTCCAGCGCACGCACCCGGAGCTGGAGGGCAGGTACGCGGCGCTGTACCGGCGCTCCACCGCGGACAAGTCCTACCGCGAGCCGGTCGAGCAGTACGTGCGGGCGCGGCGCCGCATCGCGTTCCGCCTGCGCGGGCGGCAGGAGCCCAGGGAGTACCTTCGCGCCAGCCAGCCCGCACCGCCGGGGCAGACGGCCGGCCACGCGGGCGACCAGTTGACGCTGCTGTGACCGAAGGGCGAGACGTGGGCAACCCGCGCTGCGACACGGGCCTCAGATGGCGCGCTTCCCGGCAGGATCCGCAGCGACGACGCGGAACACCGGGTGCCTTGCGGCTTCCCCCGCGAACGCTTCCGGTGGTGCATCCTCTCCGGCATCGAAGAACGGCCGGGTGATCGGGAACGCCTCCCAATAGGCCTTCAGCACCGGGCCCGCGACGTCGTCGTCCGCGGGCTCCAGTCGCACGGGCTCGCCCACCAGGCCGCGGCGCAAGGTCGCCGCGGGCGCGGCGCGGACGTTGTGCACCCAGCCCACCAGCCCGTACGGCGCGACCAGCCAGCGCTCGTCGTCCAGCCTGAGCACGTTCACCGGCGTGCGCCGCACCCGGCCGGTGCGCGCCCCCACCGTCTCCAGCAGCACGGTCGAGCGCGGCAGCCCCAGCAGCACCGCCACGCTCATGAACAGGTTCCCCAGGCGCCGGAGCACCCCCAGCCGATAGCGCCGCCCCATGCCGGTCACTCCTTTCACCGGATCCCGGCGGGCTCAGCCTAACCCTGGGGGCACCTGGGCGATGGGACGACTCCGCGCCCGGTACGCGCACGGGTCATCGGGGCAAGCTCCTGCTCCGGCGGCCGCATTGGCGGCCGTCGGGCACGGAGGAGCAATGGGCCGCGACATCGACACGGTCACCATCAGCCCGGAGCACCGGGCGCGCTTCCGCGGCCGCCTGCTGGAGAACCAGGAGGCGCTGCGGCGCATGATCGCCGACGGCCGCTTCGGCTTCGTCCGGCGCCGCGTCGGCGTGGAGCTGGAGGCGTCGCTGGTCGGCCCGGACGGCGACCCCATCGGCGTGAACGCCGAGCTGCTGGAGTTGCTGGCGGCGTCGGGCCTGGACTTCCAGAGCGAGCTCGGCCGCTTCAACATCGAGTTCGCCAGCCCGCCGCTTCCGCTGGGCGGCGGCGCGCTCGACGCGCTCGAGCGCTCGCTGGCCGACACCCTGGACGGCGCCCGCGGCTGCGCCGACACGTTGGGCGCCCGGCCCGTGCTGATCGGCATCCTGCCGACCATCACCGACTTCGACGTGGCCGAGCAGAACATCTCGGTGAACCCCCGCTACCGCATGCTCAACGACGCGATGCTGGCCGAGCGCGGGGAGCAGCCGCACCTGCACATCGAGGGCGCGGACACACTGGACCTGGAGATCCCGAGCATCGCCTACGCCGCCGCGTGCACGTCCTTGCAGATCCACCTCGAGGTGCGGCCCGAGGAGTTCAGCGCCCACTGGAACGCCGCCACGGCGGCCTCGGCCGCGCTGGTGGCCGCGTCCGCGAACGCGCCGCTGTTCCTCGGCCGGCGGCTGCACCACGAGTCGCGCATCGCCGTGTTCTCCCAGGCGTGCGACACGCGCTCGCGCGAGCTCGCCGCGCAGGGCGTCGCGCCGCGCGTGTGGTTCGGCTCGGGCTGGGTCAGCGACGGCGCGCTGGAGCTGTTCGAGCAGAACCTGCGCTGGTTCCCCGCGCTGCTGCCGCTGCCGGAAGGGGACTCGCCGCTGGACATCCTGGACCGCGGCGAGATCCCGCCGCTGGCCGCGCTGACCCTGCACAACGGCACCATCTACCGCTGGAACCGGCCGGTGTACGGCGTCATGGAGGGCGGTCCGAACCTGCGCATCGAGAACCGCGTCATGCCGGCCGGGCCGACCATCGCCGACGTCGCCGCGAACGTGGCGCTCTGCCTTGGCCTCATGCGTGCCCTGGCCCTTGAGGAGCGTCCGCTGTGGGAGCGGCTGCCGTTCGGCGTGGCCGCGTCCAACTTCGAGCGCGCGGCGCGCGACGGCATCCACGCACGGCTCGCGTGGCCAGGCGTCCAGGGCGATCTGCCGGCCTGCGAGCTGCTGCTGCGCCTGTTGCCGCTGGCGCGCGAGGGCCTCGCGGAACTGGGTGTGGCCACGGCGGAGGCGGACCGGTGCCTGGGGATCGTGGAGGGGCGCGCGCACCGGCGCCGCAACGGCGCGGTGTGGCAGCTGGAGACCTGGCAGGCGCTGCGCGACGGCGGCAGGGATCCTCGCGACGCGGCGCGCGAACTGGTGCGCCGCTACCTGGAGTGCGCGGCGACCGGGGAGCCGGTGCACACATGGTGAGCGGCGACCCGCTGTACCTGCGCGTGGAGGGCCACGACGCCTTCGCCCCGTACCTGGCCTCCGACGAGGAGACGCTGGTGCGCCTGGGCAAGCCGGCGCTCTTGCGCATCCCGGGACGTGACCCCGCGCGCGCCCGCTTCGTGAGCTGCCTGCTGCACGGCAACGAGGACTCGGGCTACCGGGCGGTCCTGCGCCTGCTGCGGCGGCGGCCGGTGTTCGACTTCGACGTGTGGGTGTTCATCGGCAACGTGCGCGCCGCGCACCAGCACGGCTGGTTCGCCCACCGCTACCTGGACGACCAGGAGGACTTCAACCGGGTGTGGGGCGTGGCCGAGCGCACCACCCGCATGCGCCAGTGCGCCGCCGCGGTGCTCCAGGAGCTGTCCGGCGCCCCGCTGGAGGCCGCGCTGGACATCCACAACAACACGGGCGCGAACCCCCCGTACGCGATCGTGCCCGTGCCCACCCAGCAGGCCCAGGCGCTGGCGGCGACCTGCTCGGTCATGGTGGTGCACTGGAACCGCCGTGCCCACACGCTGATGGAGGCGCTGTCGGCGCTCTGCCCGGCGGTGTCGGTGGAGTGCGGCCTGCCCGGGATCGAGGAGCACCACCGCTACGCGGAGGGCGCGCTCGCGCGCTTCCTGGCGGTGGAGGATCCGACCACCGGCCCCGTGCCGGAGCGCGTCTTCGAGCTGCTGGCGACCGTGCACGTGCGCCGCGAGGTGGCGTTCGCCTTCGGCGGGCCGCTCACCGACGAGCTGGACCTGGTCCTTGCCGCCGGCCTGGACGGCCACAACTTCGGCACGATGCCGGCCGGCGCCGTCCTGGGCCACGTCCGTCCCGGGGCCGACATGCCGCTGGTCGCGCTGGACATGGACCGCACCGACGTCACGGCGCGCCATTTCGAGGTGTGCCCGGACGGCTCCGTGGTGGCCACGCGCGCGCTCACCCCGGCGATGATGGTCACCACCGTGCAGCAGGAGCGCCGCGACTGCCTGTTCTACGTCGCGCGCCGGCTGGTCTGAGCCAGCAGCGCGGCGCGCGCGGCGTGCCAGCCGCACAGCCCGTGGACGCCGGGCCCGGGCGGCGTCGACGAGGAGCACAGGAAGATCGTGGGGTCCGGCGTGGTGTGCGGGCGCAGCCGCAGCGTCGGGCCGGCCAGGAGCTTGTGCACCCCGTGGTTGCCGCCGGCGATGTCGCCGCCCACGAAGTTGGGGTTGTACGCCTCCAGGTCCGCCGGGCCCCGCGTCGCCCGCGCCAGGACGAGGTCGCGCCAGCCGGGGGCGAAGCGGTCGATCTGGCGCTCCATGCGTTCGGTCATGTCCTCCGTGCAGCCGTGCGGCACGTGGCAGTACGCCCACAGCGTGTGTGTGCCCGCGGGCGCGCGCGTGCCGTCGAACAGGCTCTGCTGGGCGACCAGCACGAACGGCCGCTCCGGCACGCGGCCCTGCACCACCGCGTGCTCGGCCGCCGCCAGCTCCTCCATCGTCCCGGCGACGTGCACCGTCCCGGCTCGCCGCGCGTCGGCGTTGCGCCACGGCACCGGCCCGGACAGCGCGTAGTCGACCTTGAACGCGCCCGGCCCGTAGGCGTAGCGCTGCAGTTGGCGCTGGTAGCGCGGCGGGAAGCGGTGCCCGGCCACGCCCAGGAGCTGCCGCGGCGTGACGTCGAGCAGGTACTGCTCGGCGGGCGGCAGCTCCTCCACGGAACGCACCTGCCAGCCGGTGACGATCTCGCCGCCGAGCTCCACCAGGTATGAGGCCAGCGCGTCGGCGATCGCCTGCGAGCCGCCGCGCGCGAGCGGCCAGCCGTGGGCGTGGCCCGCCGCGATCAGGACCAGGCCGAACGCGGCGCTGAACGGCGCGTCCAGGCGCATGAACGCGTGCGCCGCCGCGCCGGTGAACAGCGCCTGCGCCTCCTCGCCCGTGAACATGCCGCGCATCACGCCGCGGGCGGGCAGCAGCGCCTGCAGCGCCGTGCCCGCCAGCGCCAGCGGATGGCGCGGCAGCGACAGCGGCGCCACCAGCTGTCCGGCGACGTCGTCCCAGGCGTGCAGCGGCGCGCGGAACAGCCGGCGCCAGGCGCGCCCGTCCGCGTCGCCGAGGCCGTCCGCGGTGTCCTCCAGGGAGCGGCGCAGCACCCCGGCGCGGCCGTCGTCCAGCGGGTGGGCCACCAGCACCTCGGGGTGCACCCACTCCAGGCCGTGGCGGTCCAGGGGCAGCCGCGGCAGGAACGGCGTCGCCACGGCCAGCGGGTGGATCGCCGAGCACAGGTCGTGGGCGAAGCCGGGAAGCGTCACCTCGGCGGTGCGCGCGCCGCCGCCGATGCGGTCCGCGCCCTCCACCACCAGCACGCCGCGGCCGGCCATGGCCAGGGTCACGGCCGCCGACAGCCCGTTCGGGCCGGCGCCCACCACCACCGCGTCGTACCTCGGGCGGGACGCGGCTGGCATCGGGGCGCTCCTGGCTTCGGCGGTGGGCGCTACTCGTCGGGCAGGCCCGCGAACAGCGAGTCCTCCGGCAGCTGCACCGGCACGACGCTGCGGGCCAGGGTGTAGTCCTCGAACGGGTAGACCTCGCGGATGACCTCGTCCGGCACCTTGAACCACATACCCGCCGGGTCCACTTGTGTCGCATGCGCGATCAGCGCCCTGGTGCGGTGCCCCAGGAACTCGCCCACGTCGACCTGCGTGGTCGAGGGGTCCTTCTCGTCGGGGTCCCAGCGCTCCAGCCAGCCGGTGAACGGCGACTCGATGCCGCGCTCGGCGCACGCGGCGTGCAGCGCCTCCACCTTGCGGCGGTTGAACGCGCCGACGTAGTACAGCTTCTTCGTCGTCCACGGCGGCCCGGCGTCCGGGTAGCGCGAGGCGTCCCCGGCCGCGTCGAACGCGGCGACCGTGATGTCGTGCGTGCGGATGTGGTCCGGGTGCGGGTAGCCGCCGCCCTCCGGGTAGGTGACCAGCACGTCGGGTCGCTCGGCGCGCACGATGCGGACCAGGCGCTCGACCGCCTCGTCCATCGGCGCGTTGTAGAAGCAGTCCGCCGGCAGCAGCGTGCCGTCGCCCTCGAAGCCCTCGACGTAGCCGGAGTCCGGGTAGCCCAGCCACCAGTGGTCGGCGACACCCAGGATCTCCAGCGCCTCCGCGAGCTCTTCCCGGCGGATCTCGACGATGCGCTCTTTGACCCCGGGCCGGTCCATGGCCGGGTTGAGGATGTCGCCGGCGCCGCCGTCGGTGCAGGTCACCACGGACACGCGGTGGCCCTCCTTGGCGTAGCGCGCCATGGTGGCGGCACCCTTGGACGACTCGTCGTCCGGGTGGGCGTGCACGAACATCGCGTGGAACCGGTTCATGCCCGCCAGCCTAGCGATGGTCCGCGACGGCGACTCAGCTCGCGGGGCGGGGAGAGTCCCCGGACCAGCGCTCCTGCCACGCCTCGCGCAGGCGCTGCGCGCCCGCGTCGGCGGCCAGCGCCTCGACGTGCGCGCGCACCAGCGCCATCGCCGCCTCGACGCGTTCGGGCGCGCCCTTCAGCCGGATGATGCACTCCTGGCCGGGATAGGAGCCCAGGTGCACGTCCGGGTACTCGGCGACGATGCGCTCCAGGACCGGGTTCAGCGTCGACTCCGGGTAGGGATGACGCAGTTCCGCGACGTGCAGCGGCTCGCCGCGGCCCTCCAGCAGCAGCGGCTGGATGCCATGCTCCATGATCCGCTTCAGCTCGGCGGGCACCCCGGGCAGGATCACGATGGTGGCCCCGCCGGCGGCCTTGCACCCGCCGTCGACGTCCAGCGCGACGCCCGGCGCGACACCTTGCGCCCCGGACAGCAGGTAGGCGCCTTCCGGGACCATGGCCATCTTGCGCATCGAGCGCTCGTGCTCGGCGGTCACGTCGACGCCCTGGCGGGCCGTCCACTCCAGCGCCACGGTGATGCGGTCGTCGATGTCGGGCTGGCGCTCCAGGCCCAGGCCCAGGCTGCGCGCCACCGCCTCCATGGTGAGGTCGTCAGGCGTGGAGCCGATCCCCCCGCAGGTCAGCACCAGGCGCGGGCGGGCCCGCCCCAGTTCCGTGAGCAGCGCCTCGCGGATCGCGTCGAGCTGGTCCGGGACGGTGCTGACCCGCTCCAGCGGCACCCCCAGCTCGTGCAGGCGCACGGCGAGCCAGTGGGAGTTGGTGTCCTGGACGAAGCCCCCCAGGATCTCGTCGCCGATCACGACGACCGACACGCGCAGCCGCTCCACCATGCGCGCGAGCATAGCGGGGCTCCGGCGGGTCGCGTCCGGCCCGGGGGCGGTACCGCTGCGCCGCCCCGTAGGATGCGACCCATGTACTCCAGTCCCGACGACGCGCGCTCGGACCTGTTCCTGGCCGGCGCGGTCTTCCTGTTCGGTCCCCTGGTCGTCCAGATCCTGCTGGACATCGCGCCGCTGCCGGACTTCGAGCCGCTGTTCGTGCTCGTCGACGTGGCGGTCCCGATCGCGGTCACCGTCCTGGCGCCGTACCTGCTGATCCGCTACCGCAAGGAGCCGCTCGGCGCCTACGGGTTCTCCGGGGTGCAGACGCAGAATCTCGCCCTGGGCGCGCTGCTCGGTCTGCCGCTGGCGATCGCATCCGTCCTGGCGCTGCTCGTCCGCTTCGGCCCGGAGACGGCGAATCCGCTGGCGCTGACGACCGTCGGCGGCGCGCCGATGATCGCGACGCGGCTCGCGCACGCGATCGGCCGCTGCCTGCTGGCCGTGTACGTGACCGTCAAGGCGCGCGACGCGTTCCGCCAGGACTACCTGGCCGTGCGCGAGGGCCTGCGCGACATCGGCCGCTGGGTGGTGATCGGCTCGGCGGGCGCGCTGCTGCTGCTCACGCTGAGCGCCGTGCTGCGCGGGCAGGGCATCGGCCTGCTCGTGGGCGTGCTCACGGAGACCAAGCGCGGCGCCTGGGGGGCCATCGGCCTGGGTGGCGTGATCGCCCTGGTCACCATCTTCCAGACCGTCTAGGGCCGCACGCCCGGCGCGCGATCTTGACGGCAATCTCGGGCCGATCACCGGACGCGTCACGGTCCCCGGGCTACCCTCGTTGGCCAGATCGGAGCCCTTCACGTGGGGCTCCGGTCGTGCACGCACGACAGACGAGAGGCTCACCGATCGTGACCGACGTTCTTGAGGGCGCGCCGAAGCGCGCGCGTTCCTTTCCGTACGCCCGCGCGCAGGCGCTCATCACCGTGGCCGCGGTGATCCTGTTCGCCGACCTCGGCATGGTCGCCTCGACGATCCCCGCCATGACGCCGCCCCTGACGCAGTCCAGCGCCGAGGCCGCCGCGGACGCGCTGCTGCACACCCCCTCGGAAGCCCGTCCCAGCGTGGAACGTGCCGCGCGCGCCGACACGAGCCCGGTGGTGCCCGCGCCCGCTCCGGCAGCCCCGGCCC
>DATMKC010000353.1:0-9720 GCA_035553555.1 Egibacteraceae bacterium
CGAGCTGGCGAGCCCGATACCCCTCGACGTCGACCCGCACGTGGGCGCGCCGCTGCGTCTGGCGCTGCACGGCTGAGCGTACGAGTTCCTGCAGCGCGTCGAGCGTCGCGCCACGGCGGCCGATCAGCAGGCCGCTGCCGAGATCCTGGACGTTGACGAGCGCCTGGTCCTCGGTGACCTCGATCTCCAGGTCGCCGGGCAGGTCCAGCCGGTCGAGCAGTCCTTCCACGAAATCGGCGGCCATCTCGGCCTCTTGGTCCAGCAGATCCAGCCATTCCTCTGGGGTCATCTGCTCGCGCAGGCTTTCCCGTGCCTGCCCGTCGCCATCGGCCTCCATGGCGTCCTCGTCGCGTGTGGCCACAGCCTCGGCTGTGACATCTTCCTGGTCGTTCGCGGTCACCCCGTCCTCCTCGGTCTGCTGGGGTTCGCTGCTTGTGGTCTCACTCGTGGTCCCTGGGGCGACGACGGCGTCCTTGGCAATCGCCCGCACATGCGCGCGGCGCCCGCCGAACAGGCCCCGGCGGCTGCCCTCGGAGAGAATTTCGACGAACACCTGATCCGCCGTGAGACCCAGCTGGCGCAGGGCCTGCTGGATCGCCTCGTCGACGGAGTTTCCATGCCCCTCCGCGGTGCGATTCACTGCCTCCCTCCCCTTCTGGTGGCCGATCGTCGCCGGCCGCCCGTGTCCTAGGCCTTGTCGCCCTTGGCCGCCCGCTCGTGGTCGAGTCCGCGGAACATCACCCACTGCTGCGCCATGGTCCAGATGTTGGTGGTGACCCAGTACAGCAGCACGCCCGTCTGCAGGTTCACGGCGAACACCGTCAGCACCACGGGCATCAGGTACAGCATCATCCGCTGTTGCGGATTCTCGGCGGCGCCGGGGTTGCTCGCCATCATCTGCTTCTGGGAGAAGTACGTCGTGTAGCCCATGAGCGCGATCAGCGCCCACGCCCCCAGGCCCGCCTGCGTCGGGCGCTCGGCCAGCTGGGCGAAGTAGAACCCCGCCGTGTTGAGCTGGGGGACGATCTCGGTGCTGCTCAGCAGGCGGAACAGCGCGAAGAAGATCGGCATTTGCAACAGGAGCGGCAGGCAACCCGCAGCGGGGTTGACGTTGTGCTCCTTGTACAGCTTCATCATCTCTTCTTGCTGCTTGGCCCGCCGCTCCCGGTATTTCTCCGGGTCCGTCCGCATCATCGAGCGGTCGGTCTTGTACTTGGCCTGCAGCTTCTTGATCTCCGGTTGCAGGCGCTGCATGGCCCGCATGGAGTTGATCTGCTTCACCGCCAGGGGAAGCATCACGACGCGCACGAGCAGCGTCAGCAGGATGATCGCCCAGCCCCAGGCGGCCGCACCGGTGACCGGCTCGACGAGCGAGTGCAAGACGCGCAGCACCTCGCCGAGCGCCTCGGCCACGGAAGTCAACAGCTCGCCCACGTGTGTGTCCCTCTCCCTCTCGTCAGTTCAGCACGGCGCGGCGCCGTGGAGGCACGGGGTCCAGCCCGCCCGGGTGGAACGGATGACAGCGGCCGAGGCGGCGCATGGCCAGCCAGGCCCCGCGCATGCCGCCGTGGGTCTCCAGCGCCTCGGCGGCGTACGCCGAGCAGCTCGGGTGGAAGCGGCAGGTGCCGCCGCGCTTCGGCACGGCCCGATAGAGCCGCACGAGCAGCAGCAGCACGACGGCCAGGGGACTGCGGCTCACTGTGCCCCCTTGGCGGCCACGGCCAGCTTCTCTTCGAGGCGGCCGGCGAGCGCCCGCAATTCGGCGGTCAGTTGCGGCATGGGGACGCTGAGGGCGGCCCCGCGAGCGATGACCACGACGTCCACGTCGGGCGAGATCCCCGCGGCACGCATCGCCTCCCGCAGCCGGCGCTTCGCGCGATTGCGCGCGACGGCACCACCGACTTTGCGGCTGGCCACCACGGCACGCCGGGGCTCGTCGCCGCGACGGGGGAGCGCGCGCACGACCACGGCCGCGCCGTGCGCCGCCTGGCCGTCCCGCAGCAGCTCGGGGACCCCGGATGGCAGGCCGGGTGAGTTACTCTGCGTAGTATTAGAACGACGCACGGTGCGCGCCGATCCCCCCGCGGCCCGGGCCGAGGTGATCATCGTCCCTGCGCCCCGCTCACGGAAAATGGCCGAGTCAGGCGGTCAGTCGCTTGCGGCCCTTGCTGCGGCGCGCCTTGACGATCGCCTGACCGGCACGGTCCTGCATGCGCGAGCGGAAACCGTGCTTGCGCTTGCGCCGGCGGTTGTTCGGCTGGTACGTGCGCTTCATGGACTGCTCACTCCAGACAAGCTTGTCGACCGCTGGGCCGCTGAGGTGTGGCCTGGCGACCCGGGTCCTTCCGGGTGGGACGAGAACCCAACGGTACCGCTGACCGCTCGGCGCTTCCTGTGGTTCACTCGCGCACAAAGGCGCCTGGGGGGCACGCTCGCGGGCATGGCGACACCTGCGGACGCGAACGCCCGAAGCACGCAGTGTAGGAACGCCGCGGGAAGCCTGTCAAACGGACCGGGCAGCCGGGCCGCCGCAGCCCCCGCCCGCGCGTGATTCCGGCCCGTACCACCGCTGCCGGATGATCACGGCAAGCCCCTGACCTGCGGATTCGCGGCTTTGACGCGTCCCTGTGGAAAAGTGCTTGCGGCGCCGGAAAGGCGCTCCCTATACTCGCCAACGTTCCCACGGGGACGGTTGCTCGGCGTGGCGGAAAGGCCAAGGCGGCAACTTCGGGACCATGACGGCAAAGCGCTCAACTTCGTCGGGATGGCCTCGCCCGTGGGCGCACCGCGAGACGCACACCGCTTCCCTGGTGCTCGGCCGCCGGCTCCGCGCCGGCGACGCACCCCGGTGGAACCGGCCTGACGCCGACCGCGCGCTCCGCAGGTCTCTGCGGGGGGTGCTGTTGACGTACCCCTCATCCACAGATGTGGAGGATGTTGTGGATAAGGCTGGCCTGACGCCGCCCGCGGGTTTTCGCCGTGAGACCGGTCACGGTGAAACAGCCGAATGAACCAGCCGTCCCGCTCCCGCGAGGCGGACAGGAAGGACCAAGGGTGCCGGACGTGTCGGTTGTCGACCTCGAAGACCTCTGGAACCGCTCGCTCACCGACTTGCAGACGCACCTGACGGGTGCCGCCCAGCGTGCCTGGCTGGATGACACCAGGCCCGTGGGCTTCAGTCAGGACACCGTCGTGCTGGCCGCGCCGCACAGCTTCGCCAGGGAGCAGCTGGACACCAAGTACGGCGCCGTGCTGCGCGGCGCCCTGACGCGCGCCGCGGGCCGCCCGCTGGAGGTGGTCGTCACCGTCCGGCCGGACGGCGAGGCCGCGAGCAGCCGGGCCGAGGCGCTCGCGGAAGCCGACGCGGCCGCGGAGGAGGCCGTCCGCGTGCCGCATCCGCGCCACGAGGCCGCGCCCGAGCGCTTCACCGCGCCGGGCGACCGCGCCAGCGAGCTCAACGAGAAGTACACCTTCGACCGCTTCGTCATCGGCGCCAGCAACCGCTTCGCCCACGCCGCGTCGTTCGCGGTGGCCGAGGCGCCGGCGAAGGCGTACAACCCGCTGTTCATCTACGGCGGCGCGGGACTGGGCAAGACGCACCTGCTGCAGGCGATCGGGCACTACACCATGAGCCTGTATCCCGGCATGCAGGTGCGCTACGTGACCTCGGAGCAGTTCACCAACGAGTTCATCGACGCCATCTCCAACGGCCGGCAGGTGCCGTTCCAGCGCCGGTACCGGGACGTGGACGTGCTGCTCATCGACGACATCCAGTTCCTGGAGTCCAAGGAGCGCACGCAGGAGGAGTTCTTCCACACGTTCAACGCGCTGCACAACGCCGAGAAGCAGATCGTCATCTCCTCGGATCGCCCGCCCAAGCAGATCGGCCAGCTCGAGGAGCGGCTGCGCACGCGGTTCGAGTGGGGGCTGATCACCGACATCCAGCCGCCGGACCTGGAGACCCGCCTGGCGATCCTGCGCAAGAAGGCCGTGCAGGACAACCTGCCGGTGCCGGACGACGTGCTGGAGCTGATCGCCAGCCGCATCTCGTCGAACATCCGCGAGATCGAGGGCGCGCTCATCCGCGTGACCGCGTTCGCCAGCCTCCAGCGCACCGAGGTGACCCTCCAGCTGGCCCAGGTGGTGCTCAAGGACCTGTTCCCGGGCACGGAGAGCTCCGAGATCGGGGTGAGCCTGATCATGTCGGAGACCGCCAACTACTTCGGGCTGACCATCGAGGACCTGTGCTCGACCAGCCGCACGCGGCAGCTGGTGACCGCCCGGCAGATCGCGATGTATCTCACCCGCGAGCTCACCGAGCTGTCCTTGCCCAAGATCGGCGCGGCGTTCGGCGGACGCGACCACACCACGGTCATCCACGCCAACAACAAGATCGCCGGCCTCATGCAAGAGCGGCCGGCCATTTACCAGCAGCTCCAGGAGCTCACCAGCCGCATCAAGTCGGCGGCGAGGCAGTCGCGTTGAGCGCCTGCACACGGGCTCAGGAACCCGATGGCGCGGCTGTGGGCGAGCTGTGGGCAGCGTCGTGGACGGCCTGGGGGAAAACCGCGATTCTCCCCAGCTCGTGTTTCACATCGCTGTCATCTGGGGAGAACGGGCCGCTTCCCCACACGGCGTGCACAGGCGGCCCACAGTCACCCCACAGGCCCCGTAAGCTCCTGACCGGCGGAAAGAGGGGTTGTCCCCAGCACTGCCGCCCCTCTACGAGTACGACGGATTTTCTCTATCCAACAAGCTTGAAGAACCGGGTCCCGGCCTTTGTGGGGACAACCGGCGATTCGCATGGCATGTCCGGCACATCGGCACCACGGAGGACGGCATGAAGTTCAGGGCGGAGCGAGTGGAGTTCGCCGACGCGGCGTCATGGGCCCTGCACACCGTGGGTGCCCGTGCCACGCGGCCGGCGCTGTCCGGCGTGCGGCTCGAGGTGCGCGGCGATCGCCTGGAGTTCTCCTCCACCGATCTGGACATGTCGTCGGTGCTCTCGCTCGGGGTCCACGCCGAGCGCGATGGTGTCGCCCTCGTGCCGGGCCGCCTGCTGGCCGAGCTGGTGCGCAGCCTGCCCAACGCCGCCGTGGAGGCGGAAGCCAACGGCGACGAGCTGTTCCTGTCCTGCGGCCGGGCGCAGTTCCACTTGCGGCTCATGCCGATGGACGACTTCCCCGTGCTGCCGGAGCCGGCGGCGGGCGCGTCCGCGGCCGTCATGAAGGCCGACGAGTTCGCCCGCATGGTCGTGCAGGTGGCGCGCGCCGCCAGCCTGGACGGCGCACGGCCGGCACTCACCGGCGTGCAGCTCGAGGCCACCGCCGGCTCGCTCACCGCGGCCGCCACGGACTCCTACCGGCTGGCCGTGTGCACCGTGCCGTGGGACCAGGGCGCGGACACCACCGTGCTGGTGCCCCGCAAGGCGCTGGAGGCCGCGCGGCGCTCGGCCGAGCAGCTCGGCAGCGAGGTGCGGCTGGTCCTGGAGAGCGAGCAGGTGACGTTTGAGTTCGGCGACCGGCGCCTGACCACGCAGCTGATCGGCCACAAATTCCCCGACTTCCGCCAGCTCATCCCGTCCGGCTACGAGCGGAGGCTGACCGTCGACCGTGCCGAGCTCGCGGACGTGGTCAAGCGCATCGCGGTGATCGGTGACAGCAACACCACCGCCACGCCCGTGACGTTGCACCTGTCCGCCGACACGGTGCGCATCACCGCGGGCAGCGGCGAGGTGGGCCGGGCGGAGGAGGCGCTGCCGGGCAGCCTGGAAGGCGAGGAGCTCACCATCGCGTTCAACCCGCGCTACCTGTCCGACGGCCTGGAGGCGGCGGGCAGCGAGCGCGTCGTGCTGGAATTCCGCGACGAGCTCAAGCCCGCGGTGCTGCGACCGGCCACCAGCGAGGGCGAGGAGCGCACCGCCGACTTCCTCTACCTGCTGATGCCGGTCCGGGTCTGACCGCCGCGGCGCCCGCCGCGATGCGCCTGGAGACGCTGGAGCTGGCCGACTGGCGCTCCTACGAACGCGCCCGCCTGGACCTGGGACCCGGCGTGCGCGTCATCGTGGGCGACAACGCCCAGGGCAAGACCAACCTCCTGGAGGCGGTGCACTACCTGGCCATCGGCTCCAGCCACCGGGTGTCTTCGGACGCGCCGCTGGTGCGCCATGGCGCCGATGCCGCCATCGTCCGGGCGCGGGCGCTGCTGGGCGCCACCGACGCGGCGGGTGCGCAGGCGCTGTCGGTGGAGCTGGAGGTCCGCCCGCAGGGCCGCAACCGGGTCCGGGTGAACGGCCAGCCCCAGAACCGCCCGCGCGACGCGATGGGGCTCATCCGCAGCGTGCTGTTCGCGCCGGAGGACCTGTCACTGGTCCGCGGCGACCCGTCCGACCGCCGCCGCTTCCTTGACGAGCTGCTGGGGCAGCGCCGGCCCGCCTACCTGGCCGCGCGGCAGGAGTACGAGCGCGTGCTCAAGCAGCGCAACGCGCTGCTCAAGCACGTTCGCGGCGGCTTCGCCGATCGGGCGGATCTGGAGGTCTGGACCGATGGGCTGGTGGCAGCCGGCGCGGGGCTGCTGGCGGCCCGGATCGCGGCGGTGCACGCGCTGGCCGGTCCCGTCGCCGAGGCGTACGCGGACCTGGTGAGCGCATCGCCGGAGCGGGAGGCCACCGGGGCGGTGGAGATGGTCTACGAGCTGTCCACCGGGCGGCGCGTCGCGGCGGAGCCGGGCGCGGGCATGCCCGAGCCCGCCGAGCTCGCCGCGGAGCTGGCGGAGGGTCTGGCCCGCCTGGCCTCGGCGGAGCGCGAGCGGGGCATCACGCTGGCCGGGCCGCACCGCGACGAGCTGTACCTGGGCTTGAAGGGCCTGCCGGCCAAGGGCTACGCCAGCCACGGCGAGCACTGGTCGCTCGCGCTGGCGCTGCGCCTGGCGAGCCGGGAGGTCCTGCTCGAAGTGGGGGAGGAACCCATCGTGTTGCTGGACGACGTCTTCGCCGAACTGGACGAGCGCCGCCGCGCCCGCCTCGCCGAGCGCTGTGCCGGCTTCGAGCAGGTGCTGGTCACCGCGGCGGTGGACCACGACGTGCCGCTGGCCGGCCCCCGCTCCATGGTCCGCGCCGGAACGGTGCGGTCATGAGCTGGTCGGGACTGCGCGGCCAACAGGGCGAGGATCCGGACGCCAGGCCCGAGGGCAAGGCGCCGGCGCCGCTGGGCCAGCTGGTGGGCGCCATCGCCGGCCGGCGCGGGTGGCGCACGCGGCTGGAGGGAGCACGGATCCACGAGCGCTGGGGCGACATCGCCGGTGAGCAGCTGGCCGCGCACACGGCACCGGTCCGGCTGCACGGCGGCGTGCTGGTGCTGCGCGTGGCGTCCGCGGCATGGGCCACACAGGTGCGCTACCTCACGGGCGAGCTGATGACCCGGGCCAACGAGGTGCTCGGCGAGCGGCAGGTCACCAGCGTGCAGATCGTGATCGGGGCGGTGGACGGCGCGGGCGACAGGTGACCACCCGGACACGTTGTCCACAGGGAAGGCCGCTGACCTGCGGAAACGGCTCCAGAGGCACGGACGGTCGCCGACCGTGGCGTGGTAGGCTTACAGGCATCGAAGCGGTCCGGGACGCCTGAGCGCCCGACGCGCAAGATTTTGCCGATCTTCACCGAAATCGGGCTCCGGCTTGCGCTTCCCCCGCGCGCCGAGCCCCTGCTGCCCGGACACCGGGCCCGGAGCGACGTGTGACCACGACGAACGACTATGGCGCCGCCGACATCACGGTCCTGGAAGGCCTGGAGGCGGTCCGCAAGCGGCCGGGCATGTACATCGGCTCGACCGGCCCGCGCGGGCTGCACCACCTGGTCTGGGAGGTGGTCGACAACTCCGTCGACGAGGCGATGGCGGGCCGCTGCGACCGCATCGAGATCACGATCCAGGCCGACGGCGGCGTGCGCGTCTCCGACAACGGCCGCGGCATCCCGGTGGACGAGCACCCCACCATGCGCAAGTCCGCGCTGGAGGTCGTGCTGACCGTCCTGCACGCCGGCGGCAAGTTCGACGGCAAGAGCTACGCGGTCTCCGGCGGCCTGCACGGCGTGGGCGTGTCCGTGGTGAACGCGCTGTCCTCCCGGCTGGTCGCCGACGTCAAGCGCGACGGCAAGCTGTACCGCCAGTCCTTCACCGTCGGCGTGCCGGACGGGCCGGTGCAGGTCATCGGCGAGGCGCCGGACGGCGAGACCGGCACCACGATCACGTTCTGGGCCAGCGAGGACGTGTTCGAGACCACGGACTACTCGTGGGAGACGCTGATCACCCGCCTGCGCGAGACCGCGTTCCTGACGGCGGGCCTGGAGATCGTGCTCGTCGACGAGCGCCACAGCGCCATCACGCAGGACGGCGGCGAGACCGGCGAGCCGCGCAAGGCGGTGTTCAAGTACGACGACGGCCTGCAGGACTTCGTCCGCCACCTCAACACGGCCAAGGACACCGTCCACGACGAGATCGTGCACTTCTCCGCCAGCGAGACCGACGCCGACGGCCCGCACGAGGTCGAGGTCGCCCTGCAGTGGAACACCGGCTACCACGAGTCGATCCACACGTTCGCGAACACGATCAACACCCACGAGGGCGGCACTCACGAGGAGGGCTTCAAGAAGGCCCTGACCAACGTGGTCAACCGCTTCGCCCGCGACCTCGGGCTCCTGAAGCCCACCGGCAAGGAGAAGGACCTCACCCTCACGGGCGAGGACATCCGCGAGGGCCTGACCGCGATCATCTCGGTGAAGCTGGCCGACCCGCAGTTCGAGGGCCAGACCAAGACGAAGCTGGGCAACACGCCCATCCGCAGCTTCGTGGAGCGCACCTGCAACGACCAGCTCCGCCGCTGGTTCGAGGAGCACCCCAACGAGGTCCGCGTCATCGTCAACAAGGCCATCCAGGGCGCCCGCGCCCGCATGGCCGCCCGGCAGGCGCGCGAGCTCACCCGCCGGAAGGGCTTCCTGGAGGGTGCGGCGCTGCCCGGCAAGCTGGCCGACTGCCAGTCCAAGGACCCCGAGGAGTCGGAGATCTTCGTGGTGGAGGGCGACTCCGCCGGCGGCAGCTCCAAGATGGCGCGCGACCGCGTGACCCAGGCGGTGCTGCCCATCCGCGGCAAGATCCTCAACGTCGAGAAGGCGCGCCTGGGCAAGATCCTGGAGAACAAGGAGATCCAGGCGCTCATCACCGCGATCGGCACGGGCATCGGCGAGGAGTTCGACCTCAGCAAGGCCCGCTACCACAAGATCGTCATGCTCATGGACGCCGACGTCGACGGTGCCCACATCCGCACCCTGGTGCTGACGTTCCTGTTCCGCCACATGCGGGAGCTGATCGAGGCGGGCTACGTCTACATCGCCCAGCCGCCGCTGTACCAGATCAAGCCCGCGGGCTCCAAGGACAAGGACAAGATCCGCTACGCCTACTCCGACCGCCAGCGCGACCAGATCCTCGCCGAGCTGCGCAACGGCGAGAGCAACCGCAAGATCGAGATCGGCCGCTTCAAGGGCCTCGGCGAGATGGACGCCGAACAGCTGTGGGACACGACCATGGACCCGGCGGTGCGCACGCTGCTCCAGGTCGGCATGGAGGACGCCGCGGCCGCCGACCAGATGTTCACCGTGCTCATGGGCGACGACGTGGAGGCCCGCCGCGACTTCATCGTGCGCAACGCCCGCTGCCGTGCGTCATCGCC
>DATMKC010000354.1:0-2111 GCA_035553555.1 Egibacteraceae bacterium
GTGCCCGTCTACTTCTTCGTGGGCGGGACCATCGCGCCCTTGGGGCTCGTGAGCTGCTGCGCGGGCACCCCGGGCGCGCCCTGGCGCGTGGCGCTCATCGGCGGCCCCCGCCGGCCACGGCGCCGAGCAGCGCGACGGCGAGCGCCCCCATGGCGCCCAGCGCCGCCATCCACGACGAGCCGAGCGTCTTGGTGGGCGCCACCGGGTCCGGCGGCAGCCCGTACACCTCCGGCTCGTCCAGGAGCAGGAACAGCGCGCCGGTGCCGTCCACGCCCGCCGCGTCGGAGTCGGCCTCGCCGTACAGGTGCGCGCCCCCGTACCCGAGCGCGTGCACCTGCTCCAGGCGCGTGCGCGCCAGCTCGCGCATCGCCTCCAGCGACCCGAAGTTGATCGAGTCGGTGGGGCAGGTCTTGGCGCACGCCGGCTGCTCGCCCACCCGCAGGCGGTCGTAGCACATCGTGCACTTCCACGCCTTGCCGTCGGACTCGCGCCGCGAGATCACGCCGTACGGGCAGCCCACCACGCAGTAGCCGCAGCCGTTGCAGATGTCCGGCTGCACCACCACGGAGTCGAACTCGGTCTTGAACAGCGCGCCGGTGGGGCAGTTGTCCAGACACCCCGCCGTGGTGCAGTGCTTGCAGACATCCGACATCATCAGCCAGCGGAAACCGTCCGTGGCCAGCGCCTCCGCGTGCGCGTCGATCGCGGCGGTGTGCGCCATCTGCTCGGCGCCTTGGAGATGCGTGGGCTGTTCGACGAAAGCGACGTGGCGCCAGGCGTCCGCGGACAGGTGGCCGGTGTTGTCGTAGGAGTGCCCGGTGAAGTCCCACAGGGAGTCCGGGACGTCGTTCCACTCCTTGCAGGCGACCTCGCAGGCCTTGCAGCCGATGCACACGGTGGTGTCGGTGAAGAACGCCATGCGCGGCCGGCGCGCCTCGTCGGCGTACCCCGGCGCCCGCGACAGCGCGGTCACACGCCCACCTCCCCGCGCTCGGGCCGCCAGCCGTCGCGGCGCAGCGCCACGTGCTCGGCGGGCCAGCGCTCGACCAGCTGGCGCAGCAGCGGGCCGCGCGGGCGCCGCCCCGGCAGCACGTCGCAGGTCGCGGCCTTGACCTCCTGGATCTTCACGTTCGGGTCGACCACGATCGGGAACAGGTCGTTGGCCGAGTCGCCGGTGACCAGGCCGTTGCTGCCCCAGTGGTACGGCAGGCCGACCTGCTCCACCGTGCGGCCCTGCACGCGCAGCGGCTTCATGCGCTCGGTCACCAGGACGCGTGCCTCGATCGCGGTGCGCGAGGTGACGATGGTGGCCCAGCCCCCGTGGGTCAGGCCCCGCGCCGCCGCCAGGGTCGGCGACACCTCGCAGAACATCTCCGGCTGCAGCTCCGCCAGGTGCCCCAGCGTGCGGCTCATCCCGCCGGCGGTGTGGTGCTCGGTGAGCCGGTAGGTGGTCACCACGAACGGGTAGGCGTCCCCGCCGCCCGTGCCGTCGGCGGTCTGGTACGGGTTGACCGCGACGTCGTAGCGGCCGCGCGCCGGGTTGGCGCGCTGGCCGTACAGCGCGTTGGCGAACGGCGACTCGTGCGGCTCGTAGTGCGTCGGCATGGGGCCGTCGGTCAGCCCGGCCGGCACGAACAGCCAGCCCTTGCCGTCGGCCTGCATGATGAACGGGTCGTCCCCGGCGATCGCGTCCGGCCCCACGGCGTCGGCGGCCGGGCGGTACGACGGCGGCTTCGTCGCCTGGAAGTCGGGCACGTCCTCGCCGCTCCAGCGGCCCTGCTCCTGGTCCCACCACACGTAGCGCTTGCGCTCCGACCAGGGCCGGCCCTCCGGGTCGGCGGACGCGCGGTTGTACAGCATCCGCCGATTCGACGGCCACGCCCAGCCCCACTCCAGCGCGACCGGCCCCTGCTCGTGCCACGGCGTGCGCCGCGCGGTGTGGTTCACGCCGCCGGCCATGCAGCCGGCGTAGATCCAGCAGCCGCACGCGGTGGAGCCGTCGGCGCGCAGCTCCGTGAGGCTCGCGACCGGCGTGCCGTCGGCGTGGCGGCCGTTGATCTCGGCCAGCACCGCCTCCGGGTCCGGGTCGGCCACCTCCCCTTCCGTGGGGT
>DATMKC010000355.1:0-3979 GCA_035553555.1 Egibacteraceae bacterium
GCTCACGAGAAGGATGGGGCGGGGCCCGGCCGCCTCCCGGAGCCGCCGGGTCAATCCTCCGAGCAGCCGGTCGACATCGGCAGGGCCAAAGTTGCACTTGGCCTGAACGATCGCGGTGCCCATCCCCATGCCCGACTGGGCGTTGAAGGCGAAGAGGCCGTCTCCCTCGCCGCTGCCTGCCCCTTGGCCTTCCGCCTGCGCGACCGTCCACCCTGGCGGGAGGCGCGATTGCAATAGCCTTAGGGCAGAGTCAATGAGCTCGGTTTCCTGGAGAACCATGCCACTACTTTACAGGCAACTCTAGCCGGTTGTCTACTGCCTAAAGTTTCTCGATATGGGAAAACAGCTGGTTCTCGGCAACTGTGCGCCCGCCGGCACCGCACCCGTCAGGCGTTCGGCGCTCGGTTGCTATCGAACACACTCCCCGGCCCAAGTACACGCTGACGCTGTCGAGGCGTTGGGCGAAGCGTTCACGCATCTGGGACTACAAACGGCTACTAAGAGCCCGAACGCGGACGGATCATCGCCGGCATCGTCACGACTCATGACGACGAGGCCGACTTCGCTTTGTGGGAGCTCAACACGGAGCGCCACCGGCGGCGTCCGCCTTTCTTCTTGGAGCTCAGATACGCCGGGTCCAGGTGCACGCCTGCGAGGACCCTAGGCGCTAGGAACGGACACTAAGCGGTCCGAGCGACCGAGACCCAAAGAGTCTGTCCGCAGGAGCCAGTCGCATTTTCCCACAGATTTCCCACAACGTGGTGCCGGTGAGGGCCGGTGGAGGCCGGAATTGGCCGGTGGGACGAGGAGCCGGCCAGTCAGGTCGCCAGCGCAAAACCGCTGGTAGAACGCGGAAAGCCCGCCGACTGGCGGGCTTTCACGTTGGAGCGGACGACGGGATTCGAACCCGCGACCCCCACCTTGGCAAGGTGGTGCTCTACCACTGAGCCACGTCCGCGTGCTTCCGGCACGGCGCGTGCAGCGCGCCCGCCATGCGGGGACCCATCCTGCCGCGCGGGGACTGCACCTGCAAGCCGAGCGCCGGAATCGCCCGCTCCGCCGTCTCGTTCACCGCCAATGTGAACCGTTGCGCTGAAATATCAGCGCAACGGTTCACTGTGGACGCAAGGCGACGGCGGAGGCGACGGCGGGGGGTCAGCGGCCGGTGGAGCCCAGGCCGCCGTCGCCGCGCTCGGTGTCGTCCAGCTCCTCGGACTCCTCCACGCGCACCCGCTCCACGCGTTGCACCACCAGCTGCGCGATGCGCTCGCCGCGCGCCAGTCGCAGCGTCTCGGACGGATCGAGGTTGATCGCGATGACCTTGACCTCGCCGCGGTAGCCCTCGTCGATGGTCCCCGGCGCGTTCACCAGTGCCAGCCCGTGCCGCGCCGCCAGCCCCGACCTCGGGTGCACCAGCCCCACGGTCCCCGGCGGCAGCGCCACCGCGATCCCCGTGGGGATCACCGCCCGCTCCCCCGGCGCCAGCTCCACGTCCCGCGCCGCGCACAGGTCCAGCCCGGCGTCGCCGGCCTTGGCATAGGACGGCAGGGGCACCTCGGGGTCCAGCCGGCGCACGCGCAGCAGCGGCCCGTCCGGCGTCCCGGTCAGCTTCTTGGACATGACCACCTCGTCACGGTCGTCGCCGGGCCCCAGGCGCACGCGCCCGGGCAGATAGCCCTCCACGCGGAAGCCCCGGTCAAGGTAGAAGCCCTCGCGGCCGGTGCCCCCGCGCACGGACAGCGCCACGCGCTCCAGCCCGCGGTCCAGCGCGGCCTCCTCCAGCGCGGACAGCACCGCGTCGCCGACCCCGGCGGCGCGGTGCTCCGGGTCGCGCTGCACCCGGCGGATCCAGCCCCAGTGCGCGTGCGTCGCCCACTGGTTCGGCATCAGCAGCCCCCAGCCGACGGCGCGGTCGCCGGCGTAGGCCACCACCAGGTCGTCGCGGCCCGCCCGCACTGCGGCGAACGCCTCGTCCGCGGCCGGCCGCACGTCGCCCTCGGTGACCGGCGCCACGAAGCCCACGGCGCCGCCGGCGTTGGTCACGCGCGTCCAGATCCCCACCAGCTCGGTGACCAGGGCCTCGTCGAGGCCGGGGTTGCGCTGGACGCGGAGCACGTGTCCTCCTGACGGGCCTGGCGGGTGTGGGGTCGGTCGCGGACGGGCAGCACTCTAACCAGCGCCGGGCCCCATCCCGCGATCCGATCCGAACAGGAGACAGCGACGCATGAGACCGCTGACCCGCCGCGAGTGGGAAGAGCACTACACGGACCTGCGGGCCCCCCTCCTCAAGGAGTGGCCCGAGGTCGACGAGCGGCGGCTGGAGGCCGCCAACGACGACTTCGACCGCGTGATCGAGCTCATCCAGGCCGCCACCGGCATGTCCGGCGACGAGATCGAGTCGCGCCTGAAGGCCCTGGATGTCGAGGAGCTGGGCCTGGGCACGGGCGGCCCCGGCGAGGAGCAGGGCGCCGAGGGCGCCGCCTCCCTGGACCTGCTGCGCCTGGGCGGCGACTTCGACGAGGCCGACCGGCAGCGCGTGGTGGAGCGGCTGGACAAGCTCAACCGGCGCCTGAAGAAGTTCCCGGCCGACGGCACCGACATCCACCTCACCTGCAAGGACCGCGACTCCACCGGGCAGAAGGTGACGCTGGAGCTGTGGCTGCCGAAGTTCGGCCACTTCGCCGCCACCTCGACGGAGGCCGACATGCGCGCCGCCCTGATGGACGTGCGCGAGGACATGTGGCGGCAGATCGACGACGCCGTGAACAAGAGGAAGGGCAACTGATGGGCGCCACCCTCCGCTACGCCAAGGTCATCGACGCCGACCGCTTCACCGCGCAGGGCAGCCAGCTCCGCCCCGGCCTTGACTCCGAGGTGCGACTGTCCGGCGAGCCGCCCGCCGTGGCGCGGCCGTTCCTGATCGTGCGCTCCTGGGAGCGCGAGGACGGCTTCACGGAGACCTGGCGCATCGCCGACCCGCACGGGCGCACGCTGCGCGAGGGGCTCGCGCGCACCGTGATGGACAGCGACGACGACATCGCCGACGAGGTCCGCGACCTGGAGTTCGAGTACGCCGACACCGGCTACCAGCTCATCCTGGAGGTTGACGGCCGCGAGGTCGCCCGCGTGGACTTCCCCGTCCTGGAGCCCTCCCCCGCCGAGCAGGGCCACATGACCGAGACCTAGGCGGTGGCCAGGTCCTCCGCGGCCGGCGCGTACACCGTGCCGGCGCAGGCGGCCAGCGCCGGCATGTAGCGGGCGGCGGCCGCCTCCGGCGCCTCCCCCGGCGCCAATGCCAGCGCCTCGCCGATCACCACGGTGACCTCGGGGCGCCGCCACGGCCGCCAGTCGCGCAGCCGCGGTCCGGCCTCGGTGGCGTAGCGGATCCCCAGGGGCACGATCGGCACGCCGGCCTGCGCGGCCAGCACCGCCGCGCCGCTGCGAGGCCTGCGCAAGTGCCCGCGGAAGCTGCCGCCCTCCGGCGCCAGCCAGATCATCCCGCTGCGGCGCAGGTGCGCCACCCCGGCGTCCACGGCGCTGCCGCGGCCGCGCACGATGGTCCCCGACAGCGCGAAGCCCAGGCGCGCCAGCGGATGGCGCTGCGGCTTGGCGATCGGGACGCACGCGCGCGTCCAGCATCACCGCCAGCGGCCCGTCCAGGGCGTTGGGGTGGTTGCTGACCACCACAGCCGGCCCCCGCGGCAGCGCACCGCGCACGTCCACCCGCAGGGCGGCGCGGAGCACGGGCCGCGCCACGGTGGTGAACAGCAGCCCGGCGACGCCGATGCGCTCGACCAGGCGGGCGTGCAGCACCAGCCCCGCCCAGGCGGCCAGCGCGATGCCGGCGTGCACGGCGCCCGTGCCGCCGGCCTGGTGCAGCAGCGGCGCGCCGAGCAGCGCCACCAGGCTGGCCAGCTTCAGCACGGCGAACGCGGCGGCGAACTCCTCCGGGCGCCGCGCCAGCTGCTGGATGCGCGAC
>DATMKC010000356.1:0-6876 GCA_035553555.1 Egibacteraceae bacterium
GGACGCCGCCACGCGGATGAACCGCAGCGCCTCCACCACGCCGGCCAGGCCGCGCAGGGCGTCGGTGAACTCGGCGCGCTGGTCCGCGCCCACCTCCGGCTTCAGCCGGAACTTCACGACATGCCAGAGCACGCTGCCTCCGTGGTGCCAAACCGCATGGATGAGGAGGCCGGAACGCTAGCATCCCGCGCATGAGCGGCCCCCCCGAGCCAGCCTCGACCCCTGACCCGGACTCGACGCGCTCGCGCCGTCGCGGCGCCGACGCGCGCCCCCGGCGCGACTGGCGCCTGCCCGTGCCGGACAACGTGCTGCTGCGCCGCTTCGGCTACGTCCGTCTGGTCGGCTTCGGCGCGTGGCTCCTCGCCTGCATCGTGCTGTACGGGATCTTCGGCACCCAGATGTGGCCGATCGCGCTGGGGCTGCCCGTCCTGGCCGTGGTCACCGGCGGCTACTTCGCACGCTCCACGCGCTACCCGCGCACCGCGGTGGTCGTGTCGCTGCTCGCGGACGCGCTCGTCCTGGGCGGCGCGATCGCCTTCCTGGGCGGCAGCGGCAGCGGGCTGGTGATGCTGTACGCCATCGTGGTGGTCAGCGCCGGCATCCTGCTCGGGCCGGGCGCCGCGACCGTGTTCGGCCTGCTCACCGTGTTCCTGGGCGTGCTGCAACTGGTCATCGAGGAGATGGGCTTCCCGCCGGTGCTGCTGCACCGCCCGGAGCTGGACGACCGGCTGCCGATCCTGCTCGCCAGCCTGGCCGGGCTGGTCTCCGTCGGCTACCTGTCGACCACCTACGCCGGGCGCCTGCACGAGCTGCTCGCCCTCGCCGACGAGGAGGCCGAGCAGGTGCGCGAGCGCGGCCGCCGGCGCCGCAGCTTCGTCCGGCAGGCGTCCATCGACGTGCGCGAGCCGCTGCTGGAGGTGGAGCGCGTCGCCGACGAGCTGGACGAGCGCTGGGCCGACATGACCGAGTCCGAGCGCCGGCGCATGGCCGCGCGCCTGCGCATGCGGGTCACCGAGCTGGACGCCGAGATCGGCCAGCTCGAGGACCTCGGCGCCATGGACGAGACCGGCGAGCAGCGCCTGGTGCCGGTGCTGCTGCCGCGCGCCGTCGCCGACGTGGTGGTCGCGCTGGGCGAGCGCCTGGACGGCTACGTCATCGACATCCAGGTCCCGCAGATCAAGGTGTTGGGCAGCCGTCGCGGCGCCCGCCGCGTGATCTACAACCTCATGGAGAACGTCATCCAGCACACGCCTCTGGGGACCGGCCTGCGCGTCACCGGGCTGACCACGGCCGGCCACGGCGTGCTGGTGTTCACCGACGACGGGCCCGGCATCCCCAGCAACGTGGCGCACCGGCTGTTCGACGCGCCCGACGAGGGCGGCGGCCCGCGCGTCGGTTTGCCGCTGGTCGCCGAGCTGTGCGCCGCCATGGGCGCCGACATCCGCTACGAGCCCGCGCCCAGCGGCGGGTCGCGCTTCATGGTGGCGTTCAGGCTCGCGCCGAGCGGCGCGCCCAGCGCGGACGACGAGGCCCCGGCGGACGCCGCGGTGTCCGGTCCCGCGGCCGCCGACTAGACTCAGCGGACCGGCGCCGTGCCCGGCGCCCCGCAGTCAAGGACGTGAGGGACGTGCCCATCTTCGGACGAGTGCTCACCGCCATGGTCAGCCCGTTCACCGCCGACGGCGCCCTGGACCTGGACGGCGCGCAGCGCCTGGCGGCGCACCTGGTTGACCACGGCAGCGACGGCATCGTGGTGGCCGGGTCCACCGGCGAGTCCCCGACGCTGACCCACGACGAGACCCTGGACCTGGTGCGCGCGGTCAAGGAGGCCGTGGGGGACCGCGCGAAGGTGGTCGTGGGCACCGGCAAGAACGACACCGCGGCCACCGTGGCGATGTCCCGCGAGGTCGCCGGCATCGGCGTGGACGGGCTGCTCTTGGTGTCGCCGTACTACAACCGGCCATCCCAGCGCGGCATGCTCGCGCACTTCGGCGCGGTCGCGGACGCCGTCGGCGGCCTGCCCGTGCTGCTGTACGACATCCCCAGCCGCACCGGCTGCGAGATCGCCAAGGAGACCATGGCGACACTGGCGGAGCGGCACGCCAACGTGGTCGGCGTGAAGGACGCCGCGGGGGACTTCCCGAAGTCGGCGTGGCTGGTGTCGCGGACGCCGGAGCACTTCGAGCTGTACGCCGGCGACGACGTCGCGACGCTGCCGCTGCTGGCGGTCGGCGGCGTCGGGGTCATCAGCGTGGCCGCGCACCTGGTGGGCGACGACCTCGCCGCCATGGTGGACGCGTTCCCCACCGACCCCGGCAAGGCGCGCGAGATCCACTTCAAGCTGCTGCCGCTGTTCTCGACGCTGTTCTGCGACGTCAACCCCGTGCCGCTCAAGGCCGCGCTGCGGCTGGTCGGCCTGCCCGGCGGCCCGCTGCGGCTGCCCCTGGCCGAACCCGACGATCAGACGGTGCAGCGCGTGCGTGAAGCACTCGCCGCCGTGGGAGTCTTGTCCGCGTGAGTGACCCGATGCAGCGCGGCCGCCGCGCGTCCGCCAGCCCTGTCGAAGTCTCGTTCTACGGAGGCCTCGGGGAGATCGGCGCGAACATGGCGTCGGTCGAGGTGGACGGCAAGATCGCGCTGATCGACGTCGGCCTGATCTTCCCGGACGCCGAGCACCACGGGATCGACCTGATCCTGCCGGACTGGTCGCGGCTGCGGGAGCGCGCCGAGGACGTGCACTGCGTGGTGATCACGCACGGGCACGAGGACCACATGGGCGCGCTGCCGTTCTTCCTGCGCGACTTCCCCGGTGTGCCGATCTACTCCTCGCGCCTGGCGCTGGGCCTGATCGGGGCGAAGCTGGAGGAGCACCCCGACGTCACGTTCACCCCGGTGGAGGTCGAGGCCGGCGAGCGCATCGAGACCGGCCCGTTCGACATCGAGTTCCTGAGCGTCACGCACTCGATCCCGGACGGCATGGGCGTGGCGTTCCACACGCCGCACGGCACGATCCTGCACACCGGCGACTTCAAGCTGGACCAGACGCCGATCGACGGGCGCCCCACGGACCTGCCGCACTTCGCGCAGCTGGGCGACGAGGGCGTGGCGCTGCTGCTCGCCGACTCCACCAACGCGGACCGGCCCGGGCACGTCAAGACCGAGCGCATCGTCGGCGACACGCTGCGCGACGTGTTCGCCGCCGCCACCGGGCGCGTGGTCGTCACCACGTTCGCCAGCCATGTCCACCGCGTGCAGCAGGCCATCGACGCCGCCGTGGAGGTGGGCCGCAAGGTCTGCTTCGTCGGCCGCTCCATGGTGCGCAACATGCCGATCGCGCGCGACCTCGGCTACCTCAACTATCGCGACGAGCACGTCGTCGAGATGGAGGACGTCGAGAAGATGGCGCGCGACGCCACGGTGATCGTCTGCACCGGCTCGCAGGGCGAGCCGTACGCCGCGCTGTCGCTGATGGCCGCCGGACAGCACCGCCAGGTGCGCCTGGAGCCCGGCGACACGGTGGTCATGGCGTCGTCGGTCATCCCCGGCAACGAGCACGCGATCTTCAAGTCGATCAACGGGCTGTTCCGCCAGGGCGCCGACGTGGTGCACACCGGCATCGCCGACGTGCACGTGTCCGGCCACGCGGCCGCGGACGAGCTGCGCATCCTGCACAACATCGTCCGGCCGAACGCCGTCATCCCGGTGCACGGCGAGTACCGCCACCTCGTCGCCCACCGCAAGATCGCGATCGAGACCGGCGTGGCGGAGGACAACGTGCTCGTCTGCGAGGACGGCGACACGATCCTCCTCGAGGACGGCGAGGTGCGCCGCGGCGAGAGCTTCCAGGCGGGGCGCGTCTTCGTCGACGGCCTCGGCGTCGGCGACGTCGGCAACGCTGTGCTGCGCGACCGCTCCAGGCTGTCCAGCGAGGGTGTGTGCGTCGCGGTGCTGGTGACCGACCAGCACGACCGCCTGGACGGCGAGCCGATGGTGGTGCAGCAGGGGATCATCTACGAGCCGGAGGCCGGCGACCTGCTGGACCAGGCCGCCAAGGTGCTGGGCGAGGAGCTCCGGCGCGTCAAGGACGGCGAAGAAGCTGCGGTGCTTCGCCGGATCACGGTCCAGACCCTGGCACGCTATTGGAAGGAACAGACCGGGCGGCGCCCGGTCATCCTGCCGATCGTCGTCGAGGTCTAGAGGACATCGTGGCCAGCAGCACCACCCGCACGCAGCGCGCGGGCGGCTCCAAGCCGTCCGCCAAGCCGTCCACGCGCAACGCCGGCGCGCGCAAGACCGGCGCGCGCAAGACCGGCGCGCGCAAGCCGCCGTCCAAGCCCGCGTCGCGCAAGGCCGCCCCGGCCAAGCGCGGCGGCCGCGGCGGTGGTCGCGCGCCCCGCGACAGCGGCGCCCGGGACCACGTTCGCGACGCCTGGGGCGCCGGCTTCCTGCTGCTCTCCGCGCTGTCCGCGCTGGCCGTCTACACGCCCGGCGCCGCCGGCGCCATCGGCGTGTTCCTGGACGGCTTCTGGCGCGGCCTGTTCGGCGTGTTCGGGCTGCTGGCGCCGCCGCTGCTGCTGGGCGCGGGCATCCTGCTGCTGCGCGAGCCGAAGCGCGCGAACGGCCGCATCGCCATCGGCGCGACGCTGACGCTCGCGGCGCTGGCGGGGCTGTGGCACCTCGCCAAGGGCGCCCCCGCGTTCTCGGCGCCGCTGGAGGACCTGCACGCCTCCGCCGGGTGGGTGGGCGGCGCCGTGGCGCTGCCGCTCAAGGCGGTGGCCGCCACGTGGGGCACCGCCGTCATTCTGGTGGCGCTGCTGTCGCTGGGCCTGATGATCACCACGGCCACGCCGCCCAGCGCGGTGGCGCGCCGGTCGGGTCAGGCGTTCACGGCGCTGCGCGCGCGCGTCACCGAGTGGTGGGCGCGCCGCAAGCTCGCGCGCGCCCAGGGCGACCCGTTCGACGACGAGATCTTCGCGCGGTCCGCCCAGGCGCCCCCCAAGGCGCCCGTGGAGGGCGAGACGATCACGCTGCCCCCGGCCGGCGACGCGCCGCCGCCCGACGAGCCGCCCGCCGTGGAGGAGCCCGGGCGGACCGTCGTGTTCGAGGGCGCCATCGACGAGGCGGCTGGCGAGCTGGAGGAGCTGAGCGACACGCAGCTCATGCCGGTGGGCCTGGACGCCGGCCGCGCCGACGACACCGACAAGATCGCGCCGCTGCGCGACCCGTCCGTCGCGACGATGCTCACGCCGCCCGACCCGTCGTTCGCGGCGTACCAGCTCCCGTCGCTGGACCTGCTGCGCACCGGCAAGGCCGCCGCGGGCAACAAGAAGTCCCTGGACCAGATGACCCGGGCGCTGGAGCACACGCTGAAGCAGTTCGGCGTCGACGCCTCCGTGGCGCGCGTGTCGCGCGGGCCGACCGTCACGCGCTTCGAGATCGAGCTGGGCCCCGGCGTGAAGGTGGCCGCCGTCACCAAGCTCAACGACGACATCTCCTACGCGCTGGCCACCCCCGAGATCCGCATGGTGGCGCCGATCCCCGGCAAGAGCGCCATCGGCATCGAGGTGCCCAACCGCGACCGCGACCTGATCACGCTGGGCGACGTGCTGCGCTCGGCGGAGGCCGAGGCGGCGGCGCACCCGCTCACCGCCGGGATCGGCGTGGACATCGCGGGCAACGCCGTGCTGGTGAACCTCGCCAAGATGCCCCACCTGCTGATCGCCGGGGCCACCGGCTCCGGCAAGAGCGTGACCATGAACTCCATCGTCACGTCGATCATCACGCGGTCAACGCCCGCGCAGGTGCGCATGATCCTGGTGGACCCCAAGCGCGTGGAGCTCAACCACTACGAGGGCACGCCGCACCTGCTCACCCCGGTGGTCACCGACCCCAAGCGCGCGACGGACGCGCTGGCGTGGACGGTGAAGGAGATGGAGGACCGCTACGAGCGGCTCGCCATGCTGGGCTACCGCAACATCGACACGTACAACGCCGCGGTGCGCGACGGTTCCGTGAAGCAGGCGCCCGCCCTGTCCGGCAAGGCGGACGAGGTCTGGGAGGAGCTGCCGTACATGCTCCTCGTGATCGACGAGCTGGCCGACCTGATGATGGTGGCGCCCCGCGACGTGGAGTCCGCGATCGTGCGCATCGCGCAGATGGCGCGCGCCGTGGGCATTCACCTCATCGTGGCGACGCAGCGCCCGTCGGTGGACGTGGTGACGGGCCTGATCAAGGCGAACATCCCGAGCCGCATCGCGCTGGCCATGGCCACGCAGGCCGACAGCCGCACGATCCTGGACCAGGCCGGCGCGGAGAAGCTGGTCGGCCACGGCGACATGCTGTTCATGCCGGCCAACGCATCCAAGCCCCACCGCATCCAGGGCTGCTACGTCGACGAGCGCGAAATTGAAAAGGTCGTCCAGCACTGCAAGCGCCAGCGCGAGGCGGAGTACCAGCCGGGCATCGTGAAGTCCGGCTCGGAGGCGGTGCGCTCCGACGCGATGGGCGACGACGCCAGCGACGAGCAGCTCACGCGTGCCGCGATGGAACTGGTGGTGCGCAGCGGCCTGGGGTCGACCTCGATGCTGCAGCGCAAGCTGAAGGTGGGCTTCGCGCGGGCGGGCCGGCTGATGGACGAGCTGGAGACGATGGGCGTCGTGGGCCCCAGCGAGGGCCCCAAGGCGCGCGCCGTGCTCATGACCGTGGACGAGCTGGAGCAGCGCCTCGCCGACGGCAACTGACAGTGAGAATGCCGTAGGGCCTGCACCCCGCCCGGTCTGACTCTGCGACTGACAGACCGTCGTGTCCTGAAAGGGATCCGTCGACCGGATCGGGGTGCAGGTTCCTTGGGCACGAGCTGTCGGACGAAGTGACCTC
>DATMKC010000357.1:0-2605 GCA_035553555.1 Egibacteraceae bacterium
GGTCGAGGGCTTTGGCCGGCCGCTGGAAGCTCAGCAGCCGCATCGGCAGGCTGAAGCGCTCCTTGGTGATCGCGTGGGTGAGCGTGAACTCCTTGAGCCCGTCCTCACCGTGGATGCGGCCGAAGCCGGACTCGCCGATGCCGCCGAACGGCAGGCTGGGCATGCCCGCGTACGTGACGATGCCGTTCACGGCGACCATGCCGGAGCGCAGGCGCCGGGCGATGTCCATCGCGCGCTTCTTGCCCCACACGGAGTTGCCGAGGCCATAGCTGGTGTCGTTGGCCTTGCGCACGGCGTCGTCGGCGTCGGTGACCTTCACGATGGGCAGCACCGGCCCGAACGTCTCCTCCTTGAGGATGAGCGCGTCCTCCGGCACGTCCACCAGCACCACGGGGTCGACGTAGGGGGCGTGCACGGCGCCGGGGCCGCCGACCAGGGCCTTGGCGCCCTTGGCGAACGCCTCGTCGAGGTGGCGGGAGATGATGTCGATCTGGCTCGGCATGGTGATGGGGCCGATGTCGGCCAGCGGGTCGTCGCCGGCGCGCAGCTTGCCGGCGATGTCCACGACGTGCTGGACGAACTCGTCGTAGACCTTCTCGTGCACGTAGGCGCGCTCCACGGAGACGCAGGCCTGGCCGGCGTTCTGCAGGGCGCCCCACACGGCGGCGTCGGCCGCCGCCTCGACGTCGGCGTCCTCGTCGACGATCAGGGCGTCCTTGCCGCCGAGCTCCATCAGCACGGGGGTCAGGGTGTCCGCGCAGGCCGCCATGATCTTGCGCCCGGTGCGGGCCGAGCCGGTGAACGCGACCTTGTCGACGCCGGAGGTGCACAGCGCCGCGCCGGTCTGGCCGTAGCCGTGCACCACCTGGAAGACGGGCTGCTCGGACACCACGGAGGCGAACGCGTCGGCAAGCCACTGGCCGATGGCCGGCGTGTACTCGCTGGGCTTGTAGACCACGGCGTTGCCGGCGGCCAGCGCGTAGGTGATGGAGCCCAGGGGCGTGTGGACGGGGTAGTTCCAAGGGCCGATGACGCCGATGACGCCGAGCGGCTGCTCCTCCACGTAGGCGGCGTGGTTGATCAGGTTGATGCTGGAGCGCACCTTGCGCAGGGCCATGACGCGCTCGGCGTTCTTGGCCGCCCAGTCCAGGTGGTCGATGGCGGTGATGATCTCGATCATCCCGTCCACGACGGGCTTGCCGTTCTCGCGGCGGACCAGGTCGGCCAGCTCCTCGGAGCGGCGGGCGATGACGCCCTTGAACGCCAGCAGCCGGCGCTTGCGCTCCCCGAAGCCCAGGTCGCGCCACCACGCGGCGGCCTCCCGGGCGCGCGCCACGGCGGCGCGCACGTCGTCGGGCCCGGCGATGGGCAACGTCGCCACGACGTCGCCCGTGGCCGGATTCAGCGACTGCAGGGACTCCTGCTGGACGACGGCCAGATCCTGCTCCGCGATCGACATGGTGGCTCCCTCGTTGCGTCGGCGATGAGACGGAACGCCTCGGAACGTCTCATCGGATCATAGAGGGCCGACCGACCGCCGGTCAGTCCCCTTTTTCGCGGGCGGGGGCCGATGCTTGTGTCCGCGGCGCGCACGCCTGACGATGCGACGGGGAGCAGGGTCGGCAGGCGGAGACAGCGGTGTCACAGGATCACGACTTCGACCTCGGCATCGTGTTCAACCATGTCGCCGACTACCTCTTCGTGGTCAGAGCCGTGGGGGAGCGCTACCGCTGCCTGGCCGTCAACGACGCGATCCTGCGGCTCACCGGCTACCGGCGCGAGGACTTCGTCGGGCGGTTCGTGGACGAGATCGAACCCGTCCCCGCCTCCATGCGCTTCGCGCGCCACTACACGGAGGCTCTGGAGCGCGGCAGCCCGGTGCGCTTCGAGGACTCCCTGGACACGCCCGCCGGCGCGTTCGTGGTGGAGATCACGGTCACGCCGTTCGAGGGCGCCGACGGCGGTCGTTACGTGCTCGGCGTCGGGCGGAACATCTCCGCGCGCCGGCGCGCGGAGCAGGCGTTGCGCGAGTCCAACGAGCGGCTCACTGAGACACTCGAGTCGATCTCGGACGGCTTCTACGTGCTGGACGAGCACGGGCGGTTCACCTATGTGAACGAAAGCGCCGAGCGCGAACTCGGCCGAAGCCGCGAGGAGCTCCTCGGACGCTCGGCGCCGGAGCTGTATCCGGAGAGTGAGCACACCGACGTCTACGCGCGCTACGCCAGAGCGATGGCGACCGGCCAGCCGGTCGAGTTCGAGACGTACTGGCCGCCGCGGGACACCTGGTACGCCATCCGGGCGTTCTCCGGCCGCCACGGCCTGTCGGTGTACTTCCGCGACGTCGGTGAGCAGCGGCGCATGGAGGAGCAGCTGCGGCAGGCCGCCAAGATGGAGGCCGTGGGCCGGCTGGCCGGCGGGGTCGCGCACGACTTCAACAATCTGCTGTCGAGTGTCCAAGGCCACGCGGAGCTCGCACTGGCGCGCCTGCCTGCCGACGGCGACGCGGCGCGGCACGTCGAAGAGGTGCTGGCGGCGTCCGAGCGCGCCGCCGACCTGGTGCGCCGGCTGATGACCTTCAGCCGGCACCAGGTCCTCGACATCC
>DATMKC010000358.1:0-2198 GCA_035553555.1 Egibacteraceae bacterium
CCGATCAGCAGCACCAGGAGCACGGCGGCGGCGATGAGCCCGAGCACGAACGAGAAACCGATGAGGATGGGGATCACCAGCACCAGCCCCTGGGCGATCGCGACGATCACGAGGAGGTCGCGCAGCAGGCCGGACCGGACGCGGCCGATGCCCATGACGGCCAGCACCAGGACGACGAACGCCAGGGCGCTGGCCGCGATGGTGCCCGGGCGCCACACGAGCACCGCGATCACCTCGGCGAGCGCGAGCAGCCCGGCCAGGCTGAACCGGCGGCCGCGGAGCCAGTGGCGCGCGCGGGCCCCGGCCCCGCGCGGGGGCTCGTCGATGATGGGCGGGATCTGGCGCACCGCGCGGCGAGTGTAGCGGCGCCCCCCCGGCGGAGGCCTCCGGTCCGGGTACGGCGCGGTCAGCCGGCCCGGCCGGACGGTGCCGGGCACGTCACGGCCAGCACCGGGAGACCGGGCCGCGCCGCCGCCGCGCGCGCGTCCTCGGCGGAACCGAACAGCCCCGCGAGGGCGCCGCCGCTGCCGCACAGCAGCACCCGCCGCGCGCCGGCAGCCCGCAGCGCGCGCGCGACGCCCCCCAGCCGGGGGGCACGGGCGAGGGCCGCGGGCCACAGGTCGTTGCCCACCCGGCCGTCACGGCGCCAGTCGCGCAGCGGCGCCGCGGTGTCCGGCGGCGGCAGGGCCGGCGGGCGGGCACCGGCGTCCCAGGCCCGGTAGACGAGAGCCGTCGGCAGCGCGACCACCGGCGGGGTGAGCAGCAGCCACAGCCCCGGCGGCGGCTCCGCCGGGGTCAGCACCTCGCCCCGTCCCGTGGCCCACTGCGCCCCGCCGCGGACGAAGAACGGCACGTCCGACCCCACCTCCGCGGCCAGCCGCTCCAGGTCGCCGTCCCCGAGGGCGAGTCCCAGCAGATCGCGCGCGGCCCGCATCACCGCCGCCGCGTCGCTGGACCCGCCGCCCAGCCCCGCCTGCGCGGGGATGCGTTTGTCGATGTCCACCCGCAGCCGGACCGGGCGGTCCGTGGCGCGCTCCAGCACGTCCATCGCCCGCCAGGCCAGGTTGTCGCGCTCCGCCACGCCCGGGCAGATGACCCGCCGCGCCGGCGCGGAGGCGACGCGGACGGTGTCGGCGAGTCCGTCGACGGCGACCAACAGCGTGGTGACCGGGTGGTAGCCGTCGGGTCGTGGCGCGGCCACCCGCAGCACCAGGTTCACCTTGGCGGGCGCCGGAAGCGTCAGCCCGGCCACGCCAGCTCCTCGGCCATCCGCCGGAACGCGTCCGGCCCGAGGTCCTCCGCCCGGGCGGTGGGGGGCAGATCCAGGGACGCCAGGGCGGCGCGGACCGCGTCCCGGTCGGCGCCGGCGGCGCCGAGGGTGTTGGCGAGCGTCTTGCGGCGCTGGGCGAAGGCCGCCCGCACGAGCGCCCGCAGGCCGCCGTCCGCGCCCGGCCCGGTGCGCTCCAGCGCCACCAGGGCCGAGTCGACGCGCGGCGGCGGGGCGAACACCTCGCGGCCCACGTTGCGGCGGAAGGTGGGCCGGGCGCACAGCTGCAGCAGCACCGACGGCGCGCCGTAGAGCGGCCCCCCTCGTGACGCGAGCCACCGGTCCGCGACCTCGCGCTGCACCATCACGCACCAGCCGCGCAGCGACGGCAGCCGCCACGTGCTCTCGACCACGAGCGGGGTGGCGATGGCATAGGGCAGGTTGGCCACCAGCCGCGTCGGCGGCGGCGTGAGCGCGGCGAGGTCCAGGCGCATCGCGTCGCCCCAGTGCAGGCGCACGTCCCCGGCGCCCGCCACCGCCTCGGCGAGCATCGGCGCCATGCGCCGGTCCAGCTCCACGGCGTGCACCAGCCGCGCCGTGCGCGCCAGGGCCGCCGTGAGCACGCCCGGCCCCGCGCCGACCTCGAGCACCACGTCCTCGGGCCCGACCCCGCCGGCCCGCAGCGACAGGTCGACGAGGTTCTCGTCGACCAGGAAGTGCTGGCCGAGATCGGTGTCGGGACGGACGCCGTGCGCCTGGAGGAGCCGCAGGACGTTGACGCGCCGCGCGGCGCCGCTCACGGCCGGCGGAGGTCGCCCGCGGGCGTCTCCCAGCCGAAGACGCGCGCCGCGTTGCGGTCGGTGACCCCCTCCATGGCCTGCGGGTCGGTGCCGCGGGCGGCGGCCAGCGCCGCGAGCGTGTGGGCCACGAG
>DATMKC010000359.1:0-3178 GCA_035553555.1 Egibacteraceae bacterium
GCTCCCACGCCGGCTCGACACCGTGCGCCGACGCGGAGGAGGCCGTGGGCGACTGGCTGTCGGCGCACGGTGTCGAGCCGGCGTGGGAGCTTGCGGCGCCGCTGGTGCGGGCGGGGCTGGACGAGGGGCGCCTGCGGGCGCTGCTGGAGGGCCTGCCGGCGGAGGCGGCGCAGTGGCTGCCGCTGGAGGCGGCGGTGACCGAGGCCGTGGACGACATCGCCGACGCCGCCTCGCGGGTCAGCGGGATCGTCGACGCGGTCAAGCGCTACAGCCATCTGGACGAGGCGCCCGTGCAGGACATCGACGTGCACGACGAGCTGGAGCGCACGCTGCGCGTGCTGCGCCACAAGCTCGGTGAGGGCATCGCCGTGGTCCGCGACTACGCGCCGGACCTGCCCGCGGTGCTCGGCGACCCGGTGGCGCTGAACCAGGTGTGGACCAACCTGATCGACAACGCCGTCGACGCGATGGGCGGGATGGGCACGCTCACGCTGCGCACGGCGGCCGCCGGCGGCGGCGTGGAGGTGCACGTCGGCGACGACGGGCCGGGGCTCGCGCCGCACGTGCGCGACCGCGTGTTCGAGCCGTTCGTCACCACCAAGCCGGTCGGCTCCGGAACGGGCCTGGGGCTGCACCTGGTGTGGGACGTGGTCACGCGCGTGCACCGCGGCGACGTGCGGGTCGACTCGTCGCAGGCCGGGACCGTGTTCCGGGTGTGGCTGCCCGCCGCCGGCGCGCGCTAGTCGGCCAGGAGCATCCAGTCGAGCGTGGCGACGCGCACGGCGTCGCTGATGCCCGGCAGGGCGGTCTCCCGCGGCGCCGACGTCGGGTGCGGCACGCCGGCCGCGTCGAGCGTGTCCTGGCTCACGACCACTTCGCCCCCGGCGGCCAGCGCCGCGATGCGCGCGGCCGCGTGCACGCCCTTGCCGCGGTAGCCGCCGGCGTCGCTGACCGCCTCCGCGGTGTGCACGCCGACGCGCACCTTGGGCGCGAAGCCGTGGTCGCGCCGGTGGTCCGCCAGGCGCCGCTGCAGGGCGACCGCGGCCGCGAGGGCATCGTCCGCGGTGGCGAAGGCGACGAAGAACCCGTCGCCGGCGTGGTCGATCTCCTGGCCCTGATGCGCGGCGAACACCTCGCGCAGCGTCTGGTCGTGCCAGCGCACCAGGTCGGTCCACGCCTCGTCCCCGATCGCCTCCACCAGGGCCGTGGACTGCTCGATGTCGGTGAACAGGAACGAGCGCACCCTGCTCTCGGTCCGCGCGTGGCTGCCCGCCTGTTCCCGCAGGGCCCGCAGGCGTGCCGCGGCCTGCTGCGCGTCCGGCTGCGCGCCGAGCTTCTCGAACGCGGCGAGGGCGGCCTCCAGCTCGGTGATCGCCGCGTCCAGGTCCTGCTGCGCCTCGTACGCGGTCGCCAGGCGGGCCCTGGTCTCCGCCGCCTGGTAGGGCGCGCGCGCCTGCTGCCACGCCCGCAGCGCCTCGCGCAGCCGCAGGATCGCGGCGGCTGCCTGGCCCTCGGCGAGCAGGATCGCGGCGCGCGAGCAGGCGGCCTGCGCGCCCAGGACGGGGCTCTGGGTGCCGTACGTGGCGGCCAGGCGCTCCAGCTCCTCGGCAGACTGCCGGGCCAGGCCCGCGTCGCCGGCCTCCAGGCCGATGCGGACCGAGGCCGGCAGCAGCTTCGCGCGCCACAGCGGCGAGCGGCCCGGGTCCTCCAGCGCGCGGCGGATCGCGGCGAGCGCGGCGTCGGGGCGGCCCTGCGCCAGGCGCAGCAGGGCCAGGCCGGGCTGCGGGTCGCGCGCGTGCTCGTCGGCCAGGCGGAACGCGTGCTCCGCCTCGGCCAGGTCGCCCATCCGCAGGCGCACCTCGCCGACCTCGTAGTAGGCGGCGCCCGCCGCGTCCACGGAGAAGTTCGCGAGCTCCCGCGCGGCCAGGCGCGCGGCGTCCTCGGCGCGCTGCCAGTCGCCGCGGAAGGCGATGACCTCCGCCTCGTGGACGCGGCACACGCCGGGCCAGCCGTTCTCGCCGGCGTGGCGCTTGCACCACTCCTGCGCCTTCTCCGTCCACTCGCCGGCGCGATGGAAGTCGTGCAGGTCGGCGCAGGTCTCGATGGTGCTGCAGTAGACGATGCCCGTGGCCAGCGGGCTGAGCTCGCCGGTGACCGCCGCCGTGGTGGCCTCGTCCAGCAGCTGCAGCCCGCGAGCGATGTCGCCGCGCTCGATGTAGACCCGGCCCTCGATCGTGAGGCTCAGCGCCTCGGTGTCCGGGTCGTCGTGCCGGCGGGCGAGCGCCGCGCCCTCGCGAGCCAGCCGCAGCGCGTCGTCCATGTCCCCCGATTCCAGGGCGAACCGGGCGCGCGTGAGCGTGAGGAAGCCGTGGGCGGCGCTTTCCGGGATGTCGGTGAGCAGGCGCTCCGCCCGGGCGAGGAAGGCGCCCGCCTGCTGGTGCTGCACCCGCGAGGCGTAGTCCTGGACCAGGTTGAGCGCGAGCCCGGCGGCGCGCGCCTTGTCGCCCTGGCGGACGCACAGCGCGTACGCGCGCTCGCGCGCCTCGATCGCGCTCACCAGGTCGCCGCTCCACCACGCCGCCTCGCCGAGGCGGACCAGGTCGTCGGCGTCGAGCGGCGCGGCCGCCTCCGCCTCGCGCAGCCGGTCGAACGCCTCGCTCCAGTCGTGTCGCTCGTGCGCGCGGCGACCCGCCTCCAGCGCGTTCGCCGGCGGCTCGAGCGTCTGCGTCACGGTTCACCCCCGGTCCGAACTCGGTGCCCGTACGGATTCTCTTCCCGCCCCATTGGCAGGACAAGGACGAATCTGCCCGGGGCGGTTAGGTTGTGCCGAGTCGGACCGGCGGGAGGGGACATGCAGCAGGCGGATCGCGTCACCGTCACCTTTCTGTTCTCGGACATCGAGGGCTCGACGAAGCTGCTGGAGCGGCTCGGCGAGCGCTGGCCGGCCACGCTCGAAGCCCATCGGCGCGTGGTGCGCGCCGCGCTCGAGGCCTGCGGCGGCACGGAGCACGGCACGGAGGGCGACAGCTTCTTCGCCAGCTTCCCCAGCGCCGCGGCGGGCGTCGGCGCGGCCGCGCTGATCCAGCGGGGCCTGGCCGAGACGGCCTGGCCCGAGGGCGCCGAGCTGCGCGTCCGCGTGGGGGTGCACACCGGCGAGGCGCAGCGGTCGGGCGAGGGC
>DATMKC010000360.1:0-2218 GCA_035553555.1 Egibacteraceae bacterium
AGATGAAGGACCGCATCGGCCGCCTCGTGGGCGACCGGCCGGTCGGTGTCGAGCGCGACGACGAGGGCAACGCGAAGTCGCGCCGCTGGGGCGGCATGTGGGTCGGCACGTTCCACGCCACGTGCGCGCGGCTGCTGCGCACGGAGGCCCCGCGCCTGGGCTACGACAAGGCGTTCACCATCTACGACGCCGCGGACTCCACGCGGCTGGTCGGGCTGTGCATCAAGGACCTCGGCATCGACCCCAAGCGGGTCACCCCGCGGGGCGCCGCGCACGAGATCAGCAACGCCAAGAACGAGCTGGTCGACTTCGACAGCTACCGCCTGCGCGCCGGCGAGAACTGGTACCAGGAGCAGGTGGGGGAGATCTACCGCCTGTACCAGCAGCGCCTGCACCGCGCCAGCGCCTTCGACTTCGACGACCTGCTGGTCAAGACGGTGGAGCTGTTCCAGCTGTTCGAGCCGGTCCTGGACCACTACCGGGAGCGCTTCGCCCACATCCTGGTGGACGAGTGGCAGGACACCAACCGCGCGCAGTACGAGCTGGTCAAGCTGCTGGCGCTCCAGCACCGCAACCTGACCGTCGTGGGCGACTCCGACCAGTCGATCTACCGCTTCCGCGGTGCCGACATCCGCAACATCCTGGACTTCCAGTCCGACTTCCCGGACGCCACCACCATCACCCTGGACCGCAACTACCGCTCCACGCAGACCATCCTGGACGCGGCGAACTCGGTGATCCGCAACAACACCCAGCGCCTGCCCAAGCACCTGTGGACCGACGCCGGCGCGGGCGTGAAGGCCGTGCGCTACACCGGCGACAACGAGCACGACGAGGCCGCGTTCGTCGCCGAGGAGGTCGAGCGCCTGGCCGACCAGCACGGCTACCGCTACGGCGACTGCGCGGTCTTCTACCGGACCAACGCCCAGTCGCGCGTGCTGGAGGAGGTGCTCATCCGCCTGGGCACCCCGTACCAGGTCGTGGGCGGCACGCGCTTCTACGAGCGCAAGGAGGTCAAGGACCTGCTGGCCTACCTGCGCCTCATGGTGAACCCGGCCGACGACGTGTCCGCCAAGCGCGTGCTCAACGTCCCGCGGCGCGGCATCGGCGCCAAGACCGAGGAGGCGCTGGACCTGTTCGCCGGCCGCGAGCGCGTCACGTTCATCGAGGCGTGCCGCCGGGCGGAGGAGAACCATCTGCTGTCGGCGCGCGCCACCGGCGCCGTGCTCGACTTCGTGCGGCTGCTGGACCGGCTGCGGACCGAGGCGGTCGAGGAGGAGCTGCCGCTGCGCCAGGTCGTGGAGCGCGCCTGGGAGCGCACCGGCTACCTGGCCGAGCTGGAGGCGGAGCGCACGGTGGAGGCGCTGGGGCGCGTGGAGAACATCAAGGAGCTGGCGGGCGTCGCCGAGGACTTCCAGGCGCTGCAGCCCGACGCCACCCTGGCGGAGTTCCTGGAGCGGGTGAGCCTGGTCAGCGAGCAGGACGACTACAGCGACGAGAGCTCGCGCCTCACGCTCATGACCATGCACAACGCCAAGGGGCTGGAGTTCCCCGTGGTGTTCATCGTCGGCATGGAGGACGCGGTGTTCCCGCACCACCGGGCGCTCGGCGACCCGGAGGAGCTGGAGGAGGAGCGCCGCCTGTGCTACGTCGCCATGACGCGCGCGCGTGAGCGGCTGTACCTGTGCAGTGCCTGGAGCCGCACGCTGTTCGGCGGCCAGAGCGCCAACCCGCCGTCGCGCTTCCTCAAGGAGGTGCCGCAGGAGCTGGTGGAGGACCGCGCCTCCGACCGGGGCGGTCCCAGCCGCCGCGCCGTGGCGCGCGCCGGCGCGCGGCCGGGCGTGCTCAACCAGCGCCGCCCCATCGACGTGGAGGGGGACGCCGAGGACCTGGCCGTCGGCGACCGCGTGCTGCACCCGACGTTCGGCCCGGGCAAGATCCTGGAGCTGACCGGCAAGGCCGGCGCCGAAGAGGCGCTGGTGCGCTTCGACGAGTTCGGGACCAAGCGGCTGGTGCTCGCGTACGCGCCCCTGGTGCGCGCATGAGCTGTCCCTTTCGCCCCCTCAAGTAAGCCTCGGCCCGGGTCGACGTTGTAGCGGCAAGACCCATATCGTCCCGGCACACGCTCAGCTCTTGGGGGTCAGACCCATGTCTCCTTCGATCTGGCAGCGCTTCGCGTTGCCCGTCGCGCTCCTGTTCGCCGCCGTCTCCTGCGGAG
>DATMKC010000361.1:0-10636 GCA_035553555.1 Egibacteraceae bacterium
CCGCCGTGCAGGGACGGGACCACGGCGATGATCTCGCTCACGCGCCGCCGGGCGGCACGGTCGCTGTCACCCGCCTGGCGCAGCTCGCAGTGCACCACCAGGTCGACGCCGGCCGCGAAGACCGCTCGCAGCGCCTGCTCGGTGACGTTCTCCCCCGCCATGACCGCCGCGTGGACCAGGGCGTCCAGCGCGGCGCGCGCGTGGTTGGCGTGGATGGTGCACGCCATGCCGCAGCCCGCGTTGGCCGCGCGTGTGAGCTCGAAGGCCTCCGCGCCGCGAACCTCTCCCACCACGATGAGGTCAGGGCGCATGGCCAGGACGAACTTCACCAGGTCGCGCAGGCTGATCTCCGCGCCGCCGTCCAGGCCGGGCGGCCGGGTCTCGTAGTAGGCGCCGTGGCTCAACGGCACGGTGAGCTCGCGGATCTCCTCGCAGCAGCGGATGCAGCGGTCGCCCGGCACGGCGCGCAGCAGCGCGCCCAGCAGCGAGGTCTTGCCGGCGCCCGGCGGGCCGGACACCAGCAGGCGCACCTGACCCTGCATCACGCCCCACAGGAACGCCGCGGGGGCAGGCTCCATGGCGCCGGCCGCCGAGAGGGAGGCCAGCGTGTCGCGCCGGAGGGTGTGCCGGCGGATCGTGGCGGACAGCCGCTCGCTGACGGGGGGGATCGCCGCGGTGAGCCGCGCGGTGCCGCCCAGGACGCGCGCCTGGGTCAGCGGGCTGGCGGTGTCCAGGCGCCGCGGGGTCAGGGCCAGCAGCCGCTCCACGATCTGCCGGTTCTCCTCCTCGGTGGTGGGCGCCGCCAGCGTGCGGATGCGCCCGTCGCCGGCGATGAAGCGGACTTGCCCGCCTTCGATGAACACCTCTTCGACGTCCCGGCGCTCCAGCAGGTCGGTGAGCGCCCCGTAGCGGGTGAGCGCGTCGACGAGGCGCCGGGTGGTGTCCTCCGGGTCGTGCAGCGGCGCGCCCTCGCCCAGGTGGGCGCCGCGCTGGTAGGCGGCGACGGCGTCCGCGGCCCGCGCCCGGATCGCCTCCGCGTCGGCGTGCGGGTCAAGTCCTTCCTCCTCGACCTGGCGCAGCAGGTCGCGCCGCAGCCGCTCGAAGACGTCCGTCACCACGCTCATGCGGCCGTCTCCCGCTCCGCGGCGATCCGCTGGGCCAGCGCGCGCATGGCCCGCGCGAACGGGCCGCGCTGCGATGGGCGGCCGCGCCAGGACGCGTCGAAGACGTTGCGATCCTCTGGGACGGTCGTGACCGAAAGAGGCGTGTGGGCGCGGCGCAACTCGTCCAGGAACTCCCAGCGCCGGTAGGCCGAGGCGGGCGCCCGGTTCACGACCACATGGGCGGCGTCGGCCTGCGCGGCGAGCAGGGCGGTCAGGCGGACGGCGCCGACCGGCGTGGCGGCGCCGACCAGCACCGTCGTCGCGATCGGCAGCGGCGCGCCGGCCTCTCCGGCGTCGACCACCACCCAGTCCGCCCCGCGCGCGACGTCGGACAGCACCGCGGCCAGGTCGTCGCCCGGTGCCGGCCCCAGGGACTGCGGCACCGGGCCGGCCACGAGCACGCCCAGGCCCGCGTCCGCGCGCTGGACGGCCGCCCGCGCCGACCCGGCGCCACGGCGGCTCCAGTCGACCGCCGCACGCAGGTTCGGGTAGGGCGGCAGGCCCAGACGCGGCGCGAGGGAAGCCCGCGCCTCGTCGAGCTCGACCAGGACCGTGCTGCCGCCCGTGATGGCCAGCTCGGCCGCCAGTCCCAGCGCCACCTCGGTGCGGCCGGCGCCGCCACCGGGCCCGCGGACGACGATGGCGCCCGCCAGGCGAGACACCGCCGGGACAGCCGCGGGAGCCACCGGCTGACCGCCCGGGTGGCGCCGCTCCGCAGGCCGGCTGGGGAGGAGCTCCTGGATGGCGGCCAGCAGCTCGCCGGGCGCAAGATCCGACGGCAGCGCCTCGTCGACCCCCCAGTCCACCAGATCGCTCTTGCCCTGCGGGTCGGCGGCGTCGTACAGCCCCACGACCAGCCGGCCGCTGTCGTGCAGCGACCGGATCAGCCGCTGGCTGAGAAACGACGTGCGGTCGTCCGCCAGGAGCACGTCGTAGCGCTCGGCGAGGGCTTCCGCCGCGGTGAGCACCGTGGCGCGGATGCGCCCGCCACCGTGGTCGGCGACGTGACGGTGCAGGCGCGCCGCCCAGTCGCGAGGCGTGGCCGCGAGGGCGAGTACGGGGACGGCGCTCACGCCGCCGCCTCGTCTGCCACCACCGTGCCCGGCTCGCTCAGCAGCGGCGCGCCGGTCGCCCGGATCAGCTCGAGCGCGCCGTCGTGCAGCGCCCAGGCGAGCCGGAGCGCCGCCGCCTCGGTCACCGCGACGGTGACCGAGTAGGCGCGCACGTTCCCCAGTCCCTCCGCCGCCAGGTCCTCCACGTCCAGGACCTCCACGCCGGCGGCCACCCACATGGCGCGGCCCTCCCGGACGGCGATCACGTCCACCCGGTCGCCGGGGCGCAGCGCGCCGCCGGCCGCGTGCTCCGGCTGGATCGGCAGGCTCATGGCGCGCATGCCGCCGAGTTCGCGCGGGTCCCGCAGGTCGCTCCACCGCAGCGGCTCACCGGCGTGCACCCGCCGGGTCAGCAGCCAGCCCTGCCGGTCCCGGAGCCGGCTCATGGGGACGAGCCCGTCGAGCGCGCCCGGGCCGCCCAGCATGGGGACGGCGCGAACCATCGCGGGGTCCAGTGCCGCCCCGTGACCGAGATCCGCGGCGGCCACGAGCATGGGCACGCGGGCGTCGCCGCGTTGCAGCGCCATCAGGTTCAGCCCGCCGGCCACGACTGCCGCGGCCAGCGCCGCGACATGCGCGCGCGACAGCCTGCTCCACCACGGTCTGCGCAAGGCCGCGCCGGGCGCGGCCGAGGCCGGCGCCGCGATCGGCGCGGCCACCTGGACGTTGTCGGACATGCCCGCCCCCGTTCGTCCGCGAACAAACGGGCGGGACCTTAGTGCCGGCCGCGGCGGGCGGCAACACCCGATCGGGTGAATCTGTGGACGAACTCAGGGGAGCGCCGTACGCGCCGCCACGGGCCCGTTCCTCAGGGGCGCTGCCCGCCTCCGACCGGTTCGTCCGGCCGCATCATGACGGCATGTCGGACGTGTCCGGCGGCGGCGCGTGTACGCACCGGACACAACAACGCCGGGGCCATGCCACCCCGGCGTCGTGTCCCCTCGTCCTGGCCTGCACCAGGAAAGGTATCCGCTATCGCGGGCGCAACTCCATATGCACGTGCGGGAGCCGGCCGGCGTAGCGGTCGATCTGGCTGCCGAACGGCAGTTGCCGTGCGGTCAGCGCCAGGACGGTCTTGCCGGCCTCCACGCGGTCGCCCACGTTGATCTTCAGCCCGTTCAGGTGCATGGCCACCAGCACGAGGTCCGGCCGGCTGTCGGGGACGATGTAGACCGCGTTGTCGGGCGTGTTGCCGTACAGCAGGTAGGAGGTCGCGTCCACGACGGTGCCGGTGACCGGCGCCTGCACGGGCCAGTTGAACGGCATCGAGACGTCCACCGCGCTGGTGGGGCCGTTGCGGCGGCCGCGCGAGGGCAGCACCAGGTACTCGAAGCCGTCGCCGACCGGCGCGCTGGACAGGCGGGTCATGTTGCCGTTCACCCGCGGGATGCCCATCGGGTGCATGGACAGGGCGCGGCCGGAGCCGGACTCGTGGAAGCCGACGGCGCGCGCGCCCTGCGGCAGGCTCAGGGTCAGGTGCTCCACGCCGGCGAAGGCGCGGGAGGCGCCGGCGGGGGCCCGCAGGCCGGACTCCTCCGGCGCCCGCGGCGCGGGCGCCGGAGGCGTGGGCGGGGTGACGGGGGCCGGCCGGGTCGTGACCGCGCCGCGCACGGCGCGCGAGCTGCGCTCGCCGCCCTGGCGCAGCCGCGCCTCGGCAACCTGCCCGGTGCCCAGGCTGCGGTGCTGCAGTGCCGGGCGGTCGTGGTCGGCGCGGCCGGCGGCGGTGGCGCCCGCGGTGGTGTGGATGGCCAGGCCCAGGGCCAGGCCGACGATCGTGGCCACGAGGGGGACCAGCGACGCCCGGTGGCGGAGCAGGGACTGCAGGGAGCTGTGGTGCATTCGTCTCGCCTTGTCGTTGGGCGGCCGCGGCGGCGGCTGCCGTTCAGGCACGCGGCGCCGAGCCCCGGCTCCAAGCGGCGGCTGCCGCGGGGCAAGGTCAGGGCCACGCGCGCACCGGCCGTCCCCACAAGGCAGGCCGATGCTGGATATGTGGACGAGCTCGCGCCCGGACTGGCTGGCCGGCCGCGGTCCCCCGGCGCCGGGCCTGGCCCGGTGCCCGCAGGGGGACTCACCGCCCCCCGGGAAGGGGACAGCGCTGCAACGGTAGGTGTCGGGGGCATCACGGGCAGGCGCGGGCGGCAATCTTGACGGTGCCGCCCGCGGCGCCTCCGGGGCCCTGTCACACCCATGTGGCATGGTCGCCTGGATGGATCGAGCGCGGAGCAATCCGGAGGCGGAAGCTGTGGACGGACGGCACGACGAGCTGGCGCTGAACCTGGTGGCCGAGGCCTGCGTGGCGGTGGAGCTGGCGTCCGCGGAGGACGAGCGAACGCTCGCGCGCCTGGAGTCCCTGCGCGCCGAGTTGCTGTCGGTGGCGTACTGCTGCGGTGACGAGGCCGCGCGCGAGGCGCTGCTCGCGGTCGAGCTCATCCAGGACGCGCTCGACGTGCAGCCGGTGCCGGCCGCCCTGGCCTCGTAGGGGCCTCCGGCGGCCGCGCCACGCGGCGTCTGGCAGGCTGGGGCCGTGGCCCAACTCACGCACCGCATCTGGATGGAACGCGCGCTGGAGCAGGCGCGCCTGGCCGAAGCCCACGGCGACGTGCCGGTGGGCGCGGTCGTGGTCAAGGACGGTGCCGTGCTCGCCGAGGGGCGCAACGTCCGTGAGCGCGACCTGGACCCCACGGGCCACGCGGAGCTGGTCGCCGTGCGCGAGGCCGCCCGGGCGCTGGGCTCGTGGCGGCTGGACGGCTGCGTGCTCTACGTGACGCTGGAGCCGTGCACCATGTGCGCCGGCGCGCTGGTCCTGGCGCGTCTGCCGCTGCTGGTGTTCGGGGCGGCCGACCCGAAGGCCGGCGCGGTCGGGTCGCTGTACAACCTGGTGCAGGAGCCGCGCCTGAACCACCGAGTGGACGTGGTCGGCGGCGTGCTGGCCGACGACAGCGGCGCCCTGCTGCGGCGGTTCTTCCAGGCCAGGCGCGCGCGGGGCGAGTCGCCGCCACCCGGCGGCGCTGCTACCCTTCCCGGCGTTCCGGGTGGAGTCGCATAGTCCGGCCTAGTGCGCGGCACTCGAAATGCCGTATGGGGGCAACCCCATCGTGGGTTCGAATCCCACCTCCACCACCCGACGGCCCGCGACGCGGACCGACGCACGGAAAAGGCCCACCGCCTGCGCGACGGTGGGCCTTTGGCGTTGCGCGGAGTCGGCGAGATTCGAACTCGCGAGGGGTTGCCCCCTACGGCCATTCCAAGACCGCGCCATAGGCCAGACTAGGCGACGACTCCGTGCGGCCGAACGGCCACGCGGCGAGTATAGCCAGCGACCGGTGGGCTTCAGCCCGGCCCGGCGGGGCACGGCGAGGCCTGCCCGCGCGAGGCGCGAGCCGCGAGAACGACAGGAGAGACGTTGCGGGTTCTGGGCGTGCCGGTCCGGGTCGATGGCTCCCTGCTGCTGATCGCGGGCCTGGTCGCATGGTTCTACGCCGACGTGTTCGGCGGCCGCCCGGGCGCGCCGGCCGGCGCGGCGCTGGGCGTCGGCGCGGCGCTTGCCGCGGCCGGGTTCGTGCTCAGCCTGCTGGCCCACGAGCTCGGCCACGCCGTGACCAGCCGCGCCATGGGCATCCCCGTGCACGGCATCACGCTGTTCCTCATGGGCGGCGTCACGGAGTCCGCGGAGGAGGCCAAGCGCCCCCGCGACGACTTCCTGATCGTGGCGCTGGGCCCGGTGCTGAGCGGGCTGGCCGGGCTGCTCGCCTTCGCTGTGGCGCGCCTGGACCCGCCGCAGCCGCTGGACAGCGTGGCGGTGTTCCTCGCCTGGGCCAACTGGGTGCTGGCCGTGTTCAACCTGGTGCCCGGGTATCCGCTGGACGGCGGGCGGCTGCTGCGAGCGGTGCTGTGGGGCGTCACCGGCCGGCCCCACGCGGCGACGCGCTGGGCCGCGCGGATCGGCCAGGGCTTCGCGGGCCTGCTCGGCGCCTACGGGCTGTGGGCGCTCACGCAGGGCGCCGGCGGGCTGGGCGGGCTGTGGGAGATCTTCATCGCCGTGTTCCTCTGGCGCGGCGCGGCACAGTCCCACGCCCGCGCGGGCGCGCGGGAGCGCCTGGCCGCCAAGACCGTGCGCGACGTCATGGGCTCCGTGCCGCCGTCGCTGGACCCGTCCTGGAGCCTTGCCGAGGCGCTCGAGCGGATCCAGGAGAAGCCGTCGCTGCTCTGGCCGGTGGGCGACCCGGTGATCGGCGGGCTCACGCTGGCCGAGGTCGACGCCGTGGAGGACCTGCGCTGGCATGACGTGACGGTCGGTGACGCGGCGCTGCGCGGGGACAGCGCGCTGGTCGCGGCCGACGCCGGCTTGGAGGAGGCGCTGCGCCGCATGCGCGACGCGCCGCACACGATGCTCGTGGTCGTGGAGGACGGGCGCGCCGTGGGGCTGCTCACTCCCAGCCTGCTGGGGTTCGGGGACGAGTGAGGCGGTCGCTGCGGACGATCGCGGCGCCGCTGGCCGCCGCCGTGTTGATGGTGCTGGCGTTCCGCGCGCCGCTGCCCTACTTCACCGAGCGGCCCGGGGCCCTGTTCGGCCTGGACGGGCGCGTGGCGGTGCAAGGCCATCCCGAGCCGCTGCACGGCGACGTGCTGTTCGGCACCGTGAACGTGCGGGGCGCGACGCTGGTCGCCGCGGTGCGCGCGGCGCTGGAGCGCGACGTGCAACTGGTGCGCCGCGAGCGGCTGATCCCCGAGGGGCTGGACTCGCAGGCTTTCTTCGAGCAGCAGCAGGCCGAGTTCGCGCTGGCCGCCGACGTCGCCGCCGCGGTCGGGTTGCGGGCGGCCGGCCTGCCCGTGGAGCCGGACGCGCTGCGGGGCGAGGGCGCGCTGGTGCTGCGGGTGGTGCGCGGCGGCCCCGCGCAGCGCCGGCTGCGTCCCGGCGACGTGGTGACCGCCGTCAACGCCCGCCCGGTCACCACGGACGGCGAGTACCACGCCGTCGTGGACGCGCTCGCGTGGGAGCCCATGACGCTGACCGTGCAGCGGGACGGGGTGGTCCAGGACATCGCCATCACGCCCGCCGCCACGCGCGCGGGCCGGCCCAGCGTGGGGCTGGTGGTCTCGACCTTCCGGCCGCAGGTGTCGCTGCCGGTGCCCGTCCGCCTGTCCGACATCCGCGTCGGCGGGCCCAGCGCGGGCCTGGCGATCGCGCTCACGGTCTATGACCGCGTCGCCGCGGAGGACCTGCTCGCCGGGCGGGTGGTGGCCGCCACCGGCACCTTGGACACCCGGGGCCGCGTGGGCCCCATCGGCGGGGTCGGGCTCAAAGCCATCGCGGCGGACCGGGCCGCGGTGGACGTGCTGCTGGTCCCCGCCGAGCAGCTCGAGCAGGCACGCCAGGCGGGCGGGGACACGCGCGTGCGCATCGTCGGTGTCGCCACGTTCGACGAGGCGCTCGAGGCCTTGCGGGAGGCGGCGGCGCGGCGTCCGCGGGCGGCCGCCTGAGGCGGCTCTGCCCGCGTCGCGCCCGCTCCCTATACTGGGGCGTCCGCCGGTGGCAGCGCCGGGCGGGTGGACGGCGAGGTCCCGTGCGACGTCGCGCCGTGAACCTGGTCAGGGCCGGAAGGCAGCAGCCATAAGCGGTCCGCGACGGGTGCCGCGGTCAAGCCGCGTCGCTTCGCCCGTCCGGCACTGTCCCCGGCGCACTCCTTCCCCGCCCGACAGCGCCCGGCCGGAGCGACCCGGCATTCATCGACAGGACGCCGACGTGGCCTACGTCTCGCTGTACCGCAAGTACCGCCCGCAGACGTTCTCCGAGATCGTCGGGCAGGAGCACGTGTCCCGGACGCTGTCGCAGGCGGTGACCGAGGACCGTCTGCACCACGCGTACCTGTTCACCGGCCCGCGCGGGACCGGCAAGACCTCGACCGCCCGCATCCTGGCCAAGGCGATCAACTGCGAGCAGGGGCCCACCGCCACGCCGTGCAACGCGTGCAGTCAGTGCCTGGGCATCACCACCGGGTCCTCGGTCGACGTGATCGAGATCGACGCGGCCTCCCACGGCGGCGTGGACGACGTGCGCGACCTGCGCGACCGCGTCGCGTTCGCCCCCGCCTCGGCGCGCATGAAGGTCTACATCGTCGACGAGTGCCACATGCTGTCCACGGCCGGCTGGAACGCGTTCCTCAAGACCGTGGAGGAGCCGCCCGGCCACGTGCTGTTCGTCTTCGCCACGACCGAGCCGCACAAGGTCCTGGCCACGATCCTGTCACGCACGCAGCGCTTCGACTTCAAGCGCGTCCCGGCGGACCTGCTGGCCGGCCACGTGCGCGATCTGTGCGGCCGTGAGGGCGTGACCATCGACCCGGACGCGGTGGAACTGGTGGTGCGCGCGGGCGACGGCAGCGTCCGCGACACGCTGTCCGTGCTCGACCAGGTGATGGCGTTCACGGGCTCGTCGGTCACGGCGGCGGCGGTGGCGGACGTGCTGGGTGTCACGCCCGCCGAATTGCTGGGCGAGGCCGCCGACGCGCTGGCGGCGCACGACGCGGCGGGCGTGATGACGCTGGTGCAGCGCATCGCCGAGGCCGGGTTGGACGCGCGCCAGTTCGCGCGCGACCTGGTGGAGCACCTGCGCTCGCTGTTCCTGCTGCAGGTGGCCCCGGACGCGGGGCTGGTGGAGACCACGCCCGAGCGCCTGGTGGAGCTGCGGGCGCAGTCGGAGCGCCTCGGCCGGCACGAGCTGCTGCGCGCCATGGACCTGCTCGCCGACGCGCAGGCGCTGATGCGCCGGGGCAACACCCGCCTGCCGCTGGAGCTGGCACTGGCGAAGGCGGCCATGCCCGAGCACAGCGGGGACGCGGCGGCGCTGGCCGCCCGCCTGGACCGCCTCGAACGCTCCGGCGCCGCAGCAGCGCCTGCCCCCCCAGGTCGGGTGCAGGTCGGGCCAGATAATGCCCAAAGTGCACCCATATCGGGGCCGGAGCTGGGGACAACCGAGGAAGCCGACACATCCACAGCTGAAGAGCCGAGCCGGGTGCAGGCTGAGCACGATAGTGCCCAAGATGCACCCATCCAGGGGGGTGCAGACCTCGGCGCGGTGCTGGCGCGCTGGGACGAGGTCATGGACCACGTCAAGGCCCGCAAGATCCGCTTCCACGCGATGCTGCAGATGGGCCGGCCGCTCGCACTGAACGGCAACGTGCTCACCCTGGAGTTCCGCGACGGCTACAGCCTGCACGCCGACCAGTGCGCCTCCCCGCAGGGCGCCGAGGTGATCGCGGCTGCCGTCCAGGACGTGCTGGGCTTCAGCCCGGCGATCCGCACCGTGGTGGGAGGAGCCGACGCCGGGCCCGCGCCGGCGGTCCACGCCGCCGACGAGGCCGAGCACGAGGCGCAGCAGATGGCCGAAGTGATGGAGACCGAGGACGCGGAGCGCCACGGGGAGCTGCCCGACGACGCCGAGGCCGAGGCGCTCGCCGTGCAGGCGCTCACCACCCACCTCGGCGCGACCGTCGTGGAGGACGCGGACTAGCCCGGGCCGCCGGGGCACGCGGGTACCCTGGCGCCATGTCGAACATGAACCAGGTCATGCGCCAGGCGCAGGCCATGCAGCGCAAGCTCAAGAAGGCCCAGGACGAGCTTGCGGCGATGGAGTTCTCCGGCTCCGCGGGTGGCGGCATGGTCAAGGCCACCGTGTCCGGCGACGGCCGGCTCAGCGCCGTGCAGATCGACAAGGCGGCCGTCGACCCCGACGACGTGGAACTGCTCCAGGACATGGTGGTGGCCGCCGTCACGGAGGCGATGCGCTCCCGGACCGAGGCGGAGGAACGGCTGCTCGGGCCGATCGCCGGCGGCCTGGGCGTCCCCGGCCTGGGACTGTAGGGATGCTGTACGAGGGCCCGGTCCAGAGCCTGGTCGAGGAGTTCGGCAGGCTGCCCGGCATCGGCCCCAAGAGCGCGCAGCGCCTGGCCTTCCATGTGCTCAACGCCGACGCGGCCGACGCCGAGCGTCTGGCCAGGGCCATCCTCGAGGTGAAGGAGAAGGTCCGCTTCTGTGCGCGCTGCTTCAACGTCAGCGAGCTGGAGGAGTGCCGCATCTGCCGCGATGCCCGCCGCGACGCCACGGTCATCTGCGTCGTGGAGGAGCCGCGCGACGTCCTGGCGATCGAGCGCACCGGCGAGTTCCGCGGCCGCTATCACGTCCTGGGTGGGGCCATCTCACCGATCGACGGGGTGGGGCCGGACCAGCTGCGCATCAAGGAGCTCGCCGCGCGCATCGGTGCGGAGGACGTCGCCGAGGTGGTGCTCGCCACGAACCCGAACATCGAGGGCGAGGCCACGGCCAGCTACCTGGCGCGGCTGCTCAAGGCCATGGACCTCAAGG
>DATMKC010000362.1:0-5020 GCA_035553555.1 Egibacteraceae bacterium
GGTGGCCAAGGAGATCGAGCTGGACAACCCGTTCGCGAACATGGGCGCCCAGCTCCTCAAGGAGGCCGCGACCAAGACCAACGACGTGGCCGGTGACGGCACCACCACGGCGACGGTCCTGGCGCAGGCGATGGTCCGCGAGGGCATGCGCAATGTCGCGGCCGGCGCCAACCCGATGCTGCTCAAGCGCGGCATCGAGAAGGCCGTCGAGCGCGTGGTCGAGCAGATCGGCCAGATGGCGCGCGACATCGAGACGCAGGAGGAGATCGCGCACGTCGCGACCATCTCCGCCAACAACGACCCCGAGATCGGCACGGTCATCGCCGAGGCGATGGACAAGGTCGGCAAGGACGGCGTGATCACCGTCGAGGAGAGCCAGACCTTCGGCCTGGAGCTCGACTTCGTCGAGGGCATGCAGTTCGACAAGGGCTACATCTCGCCGTACATGGTGACCGACACCGACCGCATGGAGGCGGTGTTCGAGGAGCCCTTCATCCTCATCGCCAACCAGAAGATCTCGGCGGTGCACGACCTGCTCCCCATCCTGGAGAAGGTCATGCAGGCCGGCCGGCCGCTGGTGATCATCGCCGAGGACGTCGAGGGCGAGGCCCTGGCGACCCTGGTCGTGAACAAGATCCGCGGCACGTTCCAGTCCGCCGCGGTGAAGGCTCCCGGCTTCGGTGACCGCCGCAAGGCCATGCTGCAGGACATCGCGATCCTGACCGGCGGCCAGGTGATCTCCGAGGAGGTCGGCCTGAAGCTGGACGGCGTGACGCTGGACCTGCTGGGCCGCGCCCGCAAGGTGACGATCCAGAAGGACAACACCACGATCGTCGAGGGTGCCGGCGAGGACGCCGACATCAAGGGCCGCATCCAGCAGATCAAGAACGAGATCGACAACACCGACTCCGACTGGGACCGCGAGAAGCTCCAGGAGCGCCTCGCCAAGCTGTCGGGCGGCGTCGCGGTGATCAAGGTCGGCGCGGCCACGGAGGTCGAGCTCAAGGAGAAGAAGCACCGCATCGAGGACGCCCTGTCGGCGACCCGCGCCGCGGTGGAGGAGGGCATCGTCGCCGGTGGCGGCACCGCCCTGCTCCAGGCTTCCAACGCGCTGGACAAGCTGGAGCTCGAGGGCGACTACGCCACGGGCGCCAACATCGTCCGCTCGGCGCTGACCGCGCCGCTGTACTGGATCGCGGCGAACGCGGGCCTGGAGGGCTCGGTCGTCGTGGAGAAGGTGCGCGGCATGGAGGCGGGCCAGGGCCTCAACGCCCTGTCCGGCGAGTACGGCGACATGATCAAGTTCGGGGTCATCGACCCGGCGAAGGTCACGCGCTCCGCGCTCCAGAACGCGGCCTCGATCGCGAGCTTGCTGCTCACGACCGAGACCGTCGTGGCCGACAAGCCCGAGCCGAAGGAGGCTGGGGGCGCCGGTGGCGGCCACGACCACGGCATGGGCGGCATGGACTTCTAGGAGTCCTTCGTCCCACAGCACGCCCGGAAAGGCCCCGCTTCGGCGGGGCCTTTCCGCGTCCCCCCGCCCCTGCGGGTGCACTTTGGCGCGTATGTGCGTGCAGATGCACCCGCCTCGGCCCGGGACCTGTGGATGACCGAGACGGTGGCGGCTCCATTTGCCGCAGCATGCGACGCATGGCGGAATGGACGGATCTCTTTGCACTGGCCCAGCGCCAGTACGGCCTTTTGGAGCGGCGGCAGTTCGGTGCCGCGGGGGTCTCGGTCTCAGCGGTGGATCGGCGGGCGGTGCGCGAGGCTTGGCAGCGCCTTCATCCCGGCGTTCTGGCGTTGCCGGGAAGCGTCGATTCGCCGGAGCGGCGCATCATGGCGGCGGTGCTTGCCACGGGCGGCGAAGTCGCGGCGGCGCGGTGGACCGCGGCATACCTGTGGGGGCTCACTGATCGACTCCGGGTTCCGTTGACTGTTGTGGTCGCCCATGGGCGACGGGCGCCGCGGCTCGACGCGGTGAAGACTCTTCGCAGCCGGACGCTGCGCCCGGACGATTTGACGGTCCGCAAAGGCATCGCCGTCACCCGGCCTGAGCGGATGCTCGCGGATCTCGCGGCGGTGACCACCCGGCCGGAACTGCGCGATCTGGCCATCGACGTGCGCCAGCGCCGGATGCTCGACGTCCCTGTGCTGTGGGAGCTGTACGAGCGGACCTGGCCGGTGAGGGGTCACGAGCACCTGAAGCGTGTGCTGCTCGACCTCGGCGGCGAGCAGGTTGACAGCGGTCTTGAGTGGCGGACGCGGGGCCTCTGCCGACGGGCCGGGCTCCCGGAGCCTTTTCCTGAGCCTTTTCCCGTCCAGGTAGAGGGCAGGGTGGTGGCAAGGATCGACATTGCCTGGCCGGATTGGAAGGTGGGCGTGGAATGCGACGGCTTCCGGTACCACTCCGAGCGGGCGCAGCTGGAGCGTGACACGGCCCGCCAGAATCTCCTGGTGGCCCACGGTTGGCGGCTGTGCCGGGTGACGTGGCGCCAAGTGGAGCAGGAGTCGGACACGGTCATCGCGAGCATCCACAGAATCCTGCAAGAGGCGGGTGCGGTCTGACGCATATGCGCGTCAAAGTGCACCCGCGTTGGGCGGTAGGGTGCGCGGGATGTTGAGTGAGGCGGCGGTGCAGGGGCGGCTGGCCGAGGCGCTGGGCGAGGCCGGCGGCGCCTGGGAGCGCGGCTGGGTGCTGGCCGCGATGGGCCGGTTCGGCGAGGCGCTCACCGTGCTGGAGGACGCCATGTCGGGTCCTGAGCGTGCCCGCGCGCTCGGCACGCGCGCGTCGGTGTACCGCCAGCTCTCCCTGCACGAGCTGGCCGAGCGCGACGACGACGCCGGCCTGGCCGCCACGGACGATCCCGCTGTGCGCGCCGGGCTGCTGGTCGGCAAGGTGGCCGACGCCCTGGGGTTGGGGCTGCGCGGCGAGTGGCGCCCGCGTGCGCTGCTCGCCGCCGATAGCGTGGCGGCCGCGGGGGACTGGCGGCAGCGCCTGCGGCTGGCATGGGTCACCGGTGAGACGGCCATGTACGAGGGCGCGCCGGACGCGGCGACGCCGCACTTCGCCGAGGCGGTCACGCGCGCCGTGGAGCATGGCGCCCGCCGCCACGAGACCAAGTCGCACCTGTTCCTGGGGGCCGCGCACGCCGCTCTGGGCAACACGGCCGCCGCGCAGGGGCACGCGCGCGCGGCGCTGTCCCTGGCGCGCGACACGGGCGCCAGGCCGCTGCAGTGGGCGGCCGCGCTGGTCCTGGCCGAGGCGGGGGAGCGGCCGGACGAGCACGTGGACGAGGCGCGGCGGGTCCTGGCGGCGATCCTGGACGGGCTGCCGGACGATCTGCGCGCGGCCGCCCTTGCCCGCGACCCCGCCCGCTGGCTGCTCGGCGGCTAGCGCAGCCCCTCGGCGGAACCGGGCTCGCGCCGTCCCTCGGCGTCGTAGCGGTACACGCCCTGGCCGGTCTTGCGGCCCAGCCGCCCCGCCCGGACCAGCTTCTCCATCAGCGGCGCCGGACGGTACTTCTCGCCCAGGGAGCGGCGCAGCTCGCCCAGCACGGCGAGGCGCACGTCCAGCCCCACGAGGTCGGCCATCTCCAGCGGCCCCATCGGGTGGTTGAGCCCCAGCCGCACGGCGGTGTCGATGTCCTCGGCGGTGGCCACGCCCTCCGACAGCATGAAGAACGCCTCGTTGCCGATGACCGCGTTGATCCGGGAGGTGGCGAAGCCCGCGACGTCGGCCACGCGCACCGTCTCCTTGCCCATCGCGCGCGCCAGGGCCTCCGCGCGCTCCACGCTGTCCGGACGGGTCTGCACGCCCAGCACCAGCTCGCACAGGCGCATCGCGCGCACCGGGTTGAAGAAGTGCATGCCCAGGCCGCGGCCGGGGTCCTCCAGCACGGCCATGATCTGCGTCACCGACAGCGCGGAGGTGTTGGTGGCGAGTAGCGCCCCGGGCGCCAGCGCGTCGACCTGGCGGAACAGCGCCTGCTTCGCGTCCATGTCCTCGGCGATCGCCTCGATCACGGCGTCGACGCGGTCCACGGCCGCGGCCAGGCTGCGCGCCGGGCGCAGGCGCGCCGCCGCGGCGTCCGCCTGCGCGGGCTCGACCTTGCCGCGCGCCACCGCGCCATCCAGATCGGCCCGCGCGCGGGCCAGGCCACGCTCCAGCCCGGCGGGGTCGGCGTCGTACAGCGCGACCTCGATCCCGCCGACCGCGGCCGCGTAGGCGATGCCCGCTCCCATCGTGCCCGCGCCGACGACGGCGATGCGCATCGGTGTCTCCTCTCGTCGGCGCGACAGCCTAGCCGCCTACCATGGCCGCCGATGCGCTGCGTCGCCGTGCTGCTCGCCTTGGCCGTGGCCCTCCCGGCGTGCCGGGAGGAGCCGGTCGAACCGAGCCTGCGCGCGCGCCTGGCCGCGCCCATGGTGGCGCTGGCGGAGTCCGTGGAGCGGGTGGAGGGCATGGCCGACTCCGCGCGCTACCGGGTCGAGCGGGGCGAGCCGATGCGCGAGGCGCTCGCGCTCCTGCGCGGCAGCCTGGACGAGGTGCGCGCCCACGCCGGCGAGCTGGCGCACGCGGCGGTGGGACTGCGCGACCCGCAGGCGGCCGCCATTGCCCGCCAGACCGTCGACCTGGCGCTCCAGGCCGCCGACCGCGCCGACGAGGAGATCGCCGTCCTGGCGCCGCTGGTGGACGCCGACACGCTCATGGACCGGCTCGTCGCGACGTGGGCGGGCGCGGCGGACGACGCCCTCGTCGCGCAGGTCGCGGCGCTGCCCCCGGCGCTTGGCGCCGCGCCCGCGCTGCCGGAGCCGTGCCGGACGCTGTGGGACAACCGTGCGCGCTGGGCCGCCCTGGTGGCGGACCGGTCCCGGCGCCTGGCCGGCACACCCGAGGCCCGCGACGGCTTCCTGGCCAACCCGTTCGGCGAGGACCGGCGCGCCGCCGACAGCGCCGAGCGCCCATGCTGGCGTGCCCACGGGGCGCTGCCGCGGGCCCTGGCGGACCTGCGACCGC
>DATMKC010000363.1:0-4310 GCA_035553555.1 Egibacteraceae bacterium
CCGGGGCGCCGAGCTGCGCCGGCAGGCGGCTCACCGTCGCGTCGCGCTGCGAGCCCAGCTCGTCGTCGACTTCCACCACGTAGGTCGTGGCGCCCTCCTGCACCAGGAAGCGGTGCAGGCTGCCCTCGGCCAGGTGCAGGACCGGCGCCTCCAGGTTGTCCGCGATGCGCACGAGGTCGCGCATCTCGCTCATGCGCACGACGCGCTCGTCGGGCCGGGGCTCGACGCGCTCCACCGGCAGGATGCGAGAGCCGTGACGGCGCAGGATGCGGTCGGACGGCCGTTCGGCGGGCGAGCGCGCCAGCGCGGCGCCCGCCACCAGCAGCAGCAGTGTGCCGGCGGCCAGCACGGCCCGTGAGGCGGCCGCCATCGCCGACACCGGCACCGACAGCCCCAGCGCTTCCAGGCGGGCGGGGACCATGACGTCGCGGCCGACCACGCCGTCGCGCGAGGCGGTCAGCGGCTCGCCGTCCTCGCCCGGCTCCGGGGTCATCGCGTGGGCGTCGACCAGGAACACCAGGTCCGGCTCGAACTCGTCGCGCACGCCCTGGCCGGCCACGGTGGCCTCCACGGCGGTCTCGACCGCCACGCGCAGCTGGAAGTTCGTGCCGCCGGAGCCGGTCTGGTCGCGGAAGCGCTGGATCAGCTGCTGCAGGCCCACCAGGTCCAGCGATCCGGCGACCTCGAACGACGGGCCGTCGAACGTCGCCGCCGGCCGCAGGGGCAGCTCCCGCTCCCAGCCGCGCGTGTCCGTCAGCACGGCCGTGAGCCGGCGGGTGCCGCGCGCGCCCTCCACCTCCTCGGCCTCCAGCGCGTAGGCGAAGCGCAGGTTCAGGCGCTGCGCCAGCCGCAGGTAGACGGGTGCGCCGTCGCGCATGGCCTCGCCGGCCAGGACGTCCGTGCTCACGGTGGCGGGCGCGTCGTAGCCGAACGTGCCGGTGTGCCGGTAGGGCACCTCCTCGAGCTGGGCCCGCAGCGGCGGACTGGCGCCGGCGACCAGGGAGCCGATCGCTCCCGCGGCCACGAGGGCGGCGCCCGCCGGTGCGGCGCGCAGCCACAGCCGGCGTGATCCCGCCGCGCCGGAGGGCGCGGGCGCGGGACCGCGGCGGGACAGGCCCGCGCCGCGAACCGGCTCACCGCTGCGCCGCCGCCTCATGCGCCTCCTCACGTGCCGTGCGCCGGTGCCCACGAGCAGCGCCGCCAGAGCCGTCAGCAGGGCGGCGTCGCGCGGCCGGCGCAGCCAATCCAACCATGTGCCCGCCTTGGGCACGTGCAGCCACAGCCGGCCCACGATCTCGGACTCGGCCGGCTCGTAGCTGTCGATCCAGGTGTTCGCGTCGCCCTGGAGGCGGAAGCGGCCGTCGCGGGCCTCGATGATGCGGTGCAGGGCGATCTGGCCCAGGTCGGCGTTGCGGTAGGCGACCACGTCCCCCACCTGGTAGGGCGGCGCGCTGCGGACGACGGCGAGGTCGCCCTCGCGGATCTGCGGCGCCATGGACCCGCCCACGGTGGACAGGAACGACGTGCGCCCGCCCAGCTGCGCCGGCCACAGCGCCGCCAGCGCCAGCAGGGCGCCGCAGGCTGCGGCTGCCTTGACCGCCCTGCGCGCCCCGTGTGCTCGTGTCATCGTCATCCCGCCCGCCCGGACGTGACGCGACCGCCAGGGGCGTGGATGCCCCTGGCGGCCGGCGTCGGCTCATGTCGTGGTGCGCACTACTCGGCGGCCACCACCCGCAGCTCGTCGGTGTTCGCGACGGTCGCCTGCGTGCCCACCGTGGTGTCGCACAGGAACGTCTGGTCCGTTGCCGTCGCCACGCCCTGGCCGGCGCACGAGTACCAGACGGTCGTGGACGCATCGAGGCGGATCTTGATCGTGTCGGGCAGCTCGTAGCTGCCGTCGTCGGCCGTCAGCAGGAAGTCCACCGAGTCGATGTTGTACGGGTTCGTGGCGTTGAGGTTGTAGTCGATCGCGCTCACGGTGTAGCCCGTGACCACGACCGTGCCGTCACCGGCGTCGTTGTCCGGCACGGTGTTTGCAGCCGTGAGACCGTAGGCACCCGTCGCGAGCACCATGGGCAACAGCAGGACGCCCACCTGGCGCCGCAGTCCCAGACCCTTCATGGATGTCACTCCTTGACTCTCGCGAGGGCGATCCGTCGCCCGCTTCCCCGTAAAGATCGGGAGCGGGGGCTATGGCCTTGAGTGACTATGCGTGACCCCACCGAAATGGTGATGCGCGCTACGTATGCCGTCTACGTATGCCTCACGCGGCATCAGCCGCGCCTCGGCGGCGCGCCTCGCCGGCGCGCGGCGATGTGCCAAGGGGGAGGGCGCCGACTACACTTGGCCTCCTCCCGGGCGGTTAGCTCAGTGGGAGAGCGCTGCCTTGACACGGCAGAGGCCACTGGTTCAAACCCAGTACCGCCCACGCGCCAGCGCACACGAGAGGGCCCGCCGCACGGCGGGCCCTCTCGGCGTTGCGGGACGGTCATCCGGCCTGGCGCACGCGATGCCCCGGCCCGTCGTAGGGATACTCGGTCGGCGTGGGGCTCGGCGACGGCGACGGGCGCGCGGACGGGTTCGGCGTGGGCTCCGGCCGGCGTGAGGGCGACGGGCTCGGTGACGGAGTGGCGCAAGCCTCCGGCGACGGAGACGGCTCGCCGTCCGCTGCGCCGTCGCGGCTCGCCACGAGCTCGGCCAGCTCTCCGACGTTGGTGACGCACTGCGGTGGGAACGGCTCCAGCACACCCGCCTCGACCAGCTCTCCGAGCGCCTCCCGCGTGTCCTCCGGCAGCGGCAGGTCGTCGTCCGGCGGCTCCGGCAGCTCGCGCAGCCCGTCGGCGAACTCCCCGATGGTGCGCACGGCGCGTTCGGGGACCCGGCCGGGCTCCTCCTGCTCCAGGTCCCGCAGCTCGTCGGCGAACTCCCCGACGACCAGGACCGCCTCGTCCACGCAGCGCGGCTCCCGGCAGCCTTCCTCCGGCTCGGGCGAGGGGGACGGCGACGGGCTCGCCGTCGCGGGCGCCCGCGGCGCGGCGGTCACGGCGACCGGCGGGGGCTCGACCGACTCGTCGGCGCCCGCGGCGCCGGGCTCCCGCAGCCATGGCGGCACGAAGTCCTGGGGCGCGGGACAGGGCTCGGCGGCGGCCGCCTCACACAGCGCGCGGCGCGCCGTCTCGGCCAGGGACTCCTCCTGCGGGGGCCGGCCCATGCCGAACACGCTGCCGGGCGTGCGCGACTGGCCCTGCAGGTACGCGCTGCTCCCCGGCAGGCTGAGCCCTCCCGCCACGGTGAGGCCGACGACGACGGCGGCCACCGCGACCCGGCGGCGGCTCACGACGGACTCTCCTTGGCCGCGCGGGGCCGCAGCAGCCCCACCGCCAGGGAGATCGCCAGCAGCGTGCCGGCGGCCCAGGCGCCGAACGGGCCCCAGCGGCCGTGCTGCGCCCAGTGCAGCGGCATGCCCACGTCGCGCACCACGTAGCGCACGGACCCGACGAGCTCCGACTGGCCCACGGTGCCGGACTCCGCGTCCGGGTTCGCGTCGCCCTTGGTGGTGTAGCGGACCTCGCCGTTCGGCGCCTGCTCGGCCGCGACGACCCGGTGCGTCACCAGGCCGCGTGCCGGGTCGCGGAACGTGATGATCGTCGGCACGTCGTAGGGCTTGCCGGGCACGGCCGGCTCCACCACGATCACGTCGCCCGGCCGCATGGCCGGCGCCATGGAGCCCGAGGTCACCAGGTACGGCCGCCAGCCCAGCAGCGCGCCGACGCCGAGGATCGCCACGCCCGTCAGCACCAGCAGCGTCACGTACACCAGCGCCAGGCCGCGCAGGGCCGTGAGCAGCACGCCGTCGGTGCGCGCCGCGCCGCCGGTCTGCATGGGTGCGGATTCCTCGGCCGCCTGTGCCTGCCGGATGTCGCTCATCAGCTCCGCCCTTCCCAGGTGAACGTGACCGTGGCGCTCCAGCCCGGGCCGAAGTCGCCCGGCAGGCTGGGGTCGCCCGCCTCCGGCAGGCGCACGCGGAACTCGTACTCGCGCAGGTCGCCGGCCGACGCGGTCCACTGGTCGATGCCGTCGGCGTACTCGGCGTGGTCCGTCGCGAAGTCGCGCAAGGTCGCCACACCCGACGCGGGATACACGCGCTCGGCCACCCCGTCGGCGACGTGGTGGACCTCGAACTCGAGGTGCGCGGCCAGGTCGTGCTCCGCGGTCACGGGCACCGAGCCGAACAGGCGCACGTCCAGCCGCACGTTGCCCGTGTTGCGCACCGAGATGCGGCTGACGCGCTCCTGCCCGGGCAGCAGGTC
>DATMKC010000364.1:0-9879 GCA_035553555.1 Egibacteraceae bacterium
AGTGACGGTGCGCCCACCGTCGGCGGTGGGGATTCGGCAGGAGAAGTACCAGGTGACTCGCGGATGCCCGCAGCCACACAGCTTCAGCCCACGCGGGACACGCTTGTGGCAGCGACTGCACCGCCGGTAGACATACTCGACCACTGGGGAGCACCTTTCGCCCTGTCAGGTGGTCCCCGCAAAGGGTGGCTACCCCTCGGCGCTACGCGATATGCGGCCGCTCCTTCTGGCCGCACCTTTGGCCAGCGAGCTGCTGACAGACGGGTGGTCTTCACCTAGTGGTCATCCCGACACAGGTGCCTGGCAATGACGTGTTCGGGCTCATATCCTGTTTGCTGAGCGCGTCTGCTGGCAGACGCAGGATCGGCACTTGCCGCCCGTGACGGGTCGCACGCTAGGCCAATGCAGGGCTCTCAGCCCTGCGGCCGAGGTCCTGTGTGCAAAGGCGGCGGTCGACCACCCCATGTCCACCCGTGTGTGGATCCGGGCATTGGCCGGCGGCACCGACCTCTCGACCGTGAGGGGGGAGGCCCACTCGTCCCCCCAATCCAGATCGAGAGCAAAGGTTCCGTCATGGCTTCTGCCCGACGGCCCGAAGGGCCGTTCCCGTACCCGTCCACCTCTGCCTGGCGTGTCAAGTTCGCGCAGGCGCTGCTCGATGATCCGCGCGTGAACCTGCCCGCCGAGGCGATCGAGGAACTCGCCGCCGGCACGCTGAACCATCGCGAGCTTCTGGTGACCAGCGGTGGCAAGACCAGGTTCCGCCCGGGGCTGATCGCCGAGCACGAGGCCCTGCCTGGCGTGACCATCTACGTCCTGACCGCGACCGCGCATGGCGCGTTCGGCACCGTGAGCCCGCACAACGAGCGAATCGCGACGTGGTGGCCCTCTCCGCTGGACACGAGCTCGCCTTCGGATGCCCGGCTGCCGGAGCGGCGGCGTATCGACGGGCACGCGGCGTTTGTGGTCGACGCGGACAGCGACATCCGCCTAGTCGACATCCTGTCGCGCACGGAAGCGCACCTGCAGTCAGTCGACGCCACGCGCCCGTATGACCTGACGGAGGATCTGGCCACCAACGGCCAGCGCATCCCGGCCATGTACGTGGCTACGCGCATCCTCACCGCGGACAACACCCGCCTGGCCTGGACCGCGTTGACGGGCAACAACCGGACATTGCGGCGGCTGGAGCTGTTCGGCCTGCGGGCGCGGGACGGCGTCATGGGCGCGCCCGTGCGTGCCGTGGATGGCGATCCGGACGCCACCGGCGTGTACACCGACACCACGGCCTGGTTGACCCGTCTGTCGGCGCGCCTCAATCGCGAGGTTGCCAGCGAGACCGACCAGGACAGTCCAGCGCAGCGTGCTGCCGCTGTCGCCCGCGTCCACTCGGAGTTCGTCGTCGGCTGCTCCGATCCCGACCGGCTCGCCGAGGCGCTCCATGAGCTGAACGTGCGCGAGCACGTCCGGGGTGTCCATGAGTACGCCTCGCTGGAGCGCCACCTAGCCCAAGGCGAGACCGTGGTGGTGGCCTACCGTCGGGAAGGTTTGGTCGATCCTGTGATGGCCGACGTCCTGGTGGGCGCCGTCGCCTTCGATGCACTCCGCGGTCACCAGCCGAACCCGAACTGGCCGGTTCTGACCGAGGCGGACCTCGCTGATGATGCCGCCGCCCGCACCTGGCGGCACCGGGCCCTGATCGAGCTGCTCCTGCCGACCCACCCTCAACACCAGCGCATTGTGCGCCGAGCGATGGGCGAGCCGGCCACGTCGCAGCTACGCAAGGCTCATGCCGAGGCCCGTGGGCAAACCCTGGCGGCGTTGCAGGGCCTGGACCAGCCGAAGGGCCGTCGTAACCCGCGGCTCGGTGAGCACCTCACCAAGCGGCAGGCCCAATCGGGGATCTCCGTGAGCGACCGGTCCCTGGACGCGCTCGTCGCCGACCTGGGAGCCAGCAGCGAAGAGCTCGTCTGGCGGCTGACTCCGATTCTGGCTGGGCTCGGCCTGGTGGAACCCGATCGCGGCTCGGCCAACGCCCGCGGCGGCGCGCGGCAGGCCATCGAAGCCGTCCTCGCCGCCGGTAGCCGTGGCCGCACGTTCCTGTCGGAGGCGCTGGCAGCCCATCGCGAAGGGCGCCCGCCACGCCGTGTCGACGCCGGTGGCGCGATCATCGAGGTGGTGGCCGACAAGGAGTGGGTGGGAACCCAAGATGGTTTCCCGCGCCGCCCGCGGCCCCGCCCCGCCCGGCCAGTGACGCCTCCTGTTGAACCCGACCCGCCAAAGCCGGCCCGAGAGGCGTTCGCCGAGCTCGCCATGCAGGTGCCGCTCCTGCTCGCCCAGCTGAAGCAGGCGCCGGACGAGTTGCGTCGCCACCTGGCCGACATGGCCGATTTGTCTTCGGCAGATGCCAGTGTCGGGTTGTCGCCGGATGACGCCGACCAGGTGAAGCTCGAGCTGACCAACATCGGCAGCGCTGTCCACCGGCTCGCCGGCGACGTCGACCCGCTAGTGCGCGCGACCCCTGACGAGGACAGCGAGGACGGATACGACGAGGAGGCGTCGGCGTGACCGCGCACGTGCACGGTAGGCTGCCCGCGCCGCACCTCCCCCCGGCCGCTGGGCTCGTCCTGCGCGCCGCAGCTGGCCGGTGGTATCAGGAGACGATCGGCCCTGTCCCGGTCTCCCAACGGCATCGCATTCAACCGTGGCCGGTAAGTGTCTATCTGGTGACAGGGCGCGACGGCCGCATCGAGTGGCTCGGCAAGGCCGACCGAGACCCAGGCGTTGCAGCCAGACTGGACGACCACCTGCGGCACCCAGACCGCCGCGCCACCTTCTATCAGGTACGCGCCGTGCTCCTGCGGCCGGACACGCCTCCAGCGGCCGTCCTGGCGCTAGAGGGCAAGCTCGCCGACGTCCTGTCCCTGCGCGGCTGGCCAGGCCGGGCATGGCCATCCGCCGCCATGTGGCCCGAACTGGTTGCCTGAACGAGCACGAGCCCGCCAGGCAGAGTCGGGGTTGGCTCAGCGCGCGCGACCCAGTAGGACCGCGGGCAGACGAGCCCGGAGACCGACAGCTTGACCGGTCGCCGGGCCGGCTGGCCGCGATGGGCCCTCCCAATCGCTGGGAGGTGCGGTCGGCTGGGCCAACTCTGTCCGGATGCGGTCCGCGTCTACGGCGACCGCATCGCGGCACTGGTAGGTGGCCCACCGGATGATCTCGACTCGTACGGCGGGGATGAGCCAGCCGACGCCTGGGACGGGCGGGCACAGCACGATCGCCAGGGCTCGGAGGTCGGCGTCGCTGAGCAGCGCGGAGATGGCCAGATCCCACTGGTCCCACAAGTCCGCGGACCTCGTGTCGGTTGCCGGGCCGGCTGCGGCCGACGTGTCCGTCGGCCGCGAGGCCACCCCTGTTGTGGGCAACGTCCAGCCTTGGCGGATGGCGGCGATGACCCAGCCGGCGGGGGAGCGGGGCCGGGCCTTGCCGACCGCGTCGAGGGCGGCGCGGATGCGCTGGGGTGGGAACTGCTCGACGAGCTGGGCGGCGGTGGGCACGGCGACGCCGAGCCGCTCAAGCTCGGCGCGCAACTGCAGGTCGAGCTCGCCAGGCTCGGTGCCGCGGCGAGGCTCGGCGCACGCCGGCTGCGGGGCGGGCCGCGGCCCGCGGACCTGACCGCGACCGCGAGGCGGCCCGGTGCGCGCCTCGCGGGCGGTGTTCGGGACGGTCGGGGTGGTGGTGAACCGTTCGATGCACGCGGAGGGGTCCAGGACGTAGCGGCAGGTGGCGTAGCGGCCGTTGCCGTCGTCGCGGTTCTCCTCGTGCAGCACGAACCCGTACTCGCGCAGCTTCGCCAGGTGACGGGTGACGGTGTCCTTGTTCAGCCCGAGGTTGCGGGCGATGCGGCGCACGCTGGTTTCGGCGACCAGCCGGCCGTTGCCGTCGAGGTAGGCGTCCAGGGCGATGTCCTCCAGCACCCCCCAGGCGACCAGTCCGACGGCTCGCTTCACCACCCGGCTGGACGGAAAGACCTTCGCGAACGGTTCGCTGCGCCCGATGACCTGGCCGTCGGATAGGGCACGGCCGACCTCGTGCCCGAACGCCATCACGTCGCGGGCCTGCCGCGGTGCCGGGCCGGTTGTTTGTCCGGTTCGCGAAGCTTCAATGTCGCTGCTCACCGATTGGTCACATGGTGGTCACATGGCGTCGTGGTAACCCGTGCCATCCGTGCCACTGGCGACACAGAAACGGCGGAGAATGCCGCTCCTGGCGCCAGTGGCACGAACGAGGACCGGCTCATAACCCGGAGGTCGCAGGTTCAAATCCTGCCCTCGCAACCAACGCGAAAGCCCCCGCTCCGGCGGGGGCTTTCGCGTTCTCCGGCATCCGAGTCGCTCCACGAGGCACCCGCGGTCACGCGTCCGACCGGGCGCTGTCTGGCGCGCCGAACAGGTGCGGCGCGGCGGCGCGTTCGGCGCCCCACAGCACGGTGAACAGCATCGAGGGGAGGCAGATCCCGGTGACGGCGACGAACGCGGCGGTGCAGCCGAGCATGAGGCTCAGGACCACACCGAGTGTCGTCGCGCCGGAGGCGAAGGCCAGCGCCGCGCCGCCGAGGAACGCCACCCCGACCGCGCAGCCGAACCGCTTCGCCGCCCGGTTGGGGGGCAACGCACCGCTGCCACGGCGGCGCGCCCAGCGGTTGGAGAGGGACTCGAACGGATGGTGCGGCGCCACCGCGCCGGCCAGGGCTGTGGCGGCGAACAGTGCCGGCACGAGCGGCGCCTGGAGCGCGGCGCCCAGCAGCGCGCCGACCGCGCACACCGCCGGGCCGATGCGCTGGGCGGCGGGCGCGGCCTCCGCGCACGCGGCGTCGACGCCCCGCCAGCCCTGGAGGCGGGTCAGGCGTTGCGCCCTCGTCAGGGAGTCGTCCCGGAGGAGGGATGTCAGCTCAGCCATGGACATGGGCGCACTGTCGCCCCGTGGTCGCCATGTTGTCAAGTAATCATTTGACTACTTGACAAGAAGGCCGGCGCGGGCAGAGGATGCCCCTCATGGGAAACCGGGCCGCCAAGGACGCGCTGTTCGAGGCCTTCGCCGAGGTCGCCAAGGCGCTGGCGAGCGGACGGCGCGCGGAGATCGCCGACGTGCTGGCGCAGGGCGAGCGTTCGGTGGAGGAGATCGCCGAGGAGCTCGGCCAGTCCCTTGCCAACACCTCGCATCACCTGCGCGCCATGGCGCGCGCCGGCCTGCTCACCACCCGGCGCGACGGCACGCGCATCTACTACGCCCTGGCGAGCGAACGGGTGGGGGAGCTGTGGTCGGCGCTGCGCGACGTCGCGATCGAGCACGTCGCGGGCATCGAGCGGCTGGCGGGCGCGTACCTCGGCGACCGTGACGGCGTGGAGGTCGTCGACCGCAAGGAGCTCCTGGCCCGACTGAAGCGGCGCGAGGTGGTCGTGCTGGACGTGCGGCCGGAGGCGGAGTTCGCCGCCGGTCACATCGCGGGCGCGCGCTCCATGCCGATCGCCGAGCTGCGCCGCCGCATGCGGGCGCTGCCCAAGGACGCCGAGGTGGTCGCCTACTGCCGCGGCCCCTACTGCGTGTACGCGGACGAGGCGGTGCGCGAGCTGACCCGCAAGGGCTTCCGCGCGAAGCGCCTGAAGGACGGGTTCCCCGAATGGAGACGAGCCGGCCTGCCCGTGGCGGCCGGGACGGGAGGCGACACCGATGAGCGATGACCTGCTGGTGGACCCCGAGGCGCTGCGCGAGCAGGTCCGCGACAAGTACCGGGAGGTGGCCACCGAACCCCACCGCGGCTTCCACTTCCACACCGGTCGGCCGCTGGCGGCGCGTCTGGGCTACGACGACGCCGCGGTCGACGCGCTGCCGGACCGCGCCGTCGAGTCCTTCGCCGGTGTCGGCAACCCGTTCTCGCTGCGCCGCCTGGAGCCGGGCGAGCGCGTGGTCGACGTCGGCTCCGGCGCCGGCTTCGACAGTCTCATCGCCGCCGGCCAAGTGGGCGACAGCGGCCACGTGGTGGGCGTCGACATGACCCCGGAGATGCTGGACAAGTCGCGCGCGACCGCCGCGGCCCTGGGCCTGCGCAACGTCGAGTTCCGCGAGGGGCTCGCGGAGCGGCTGCCCGTCGAGGACGGCTGGGCCGACGTGGTGGTCTCCAACGGCGTCATCAACCTGTGCGCCGACAAGAAGGCCGTCTTCGAGGAGATCCGCCGGGTGCTCAAGCCCGGCGGCACGCTGCAGTTCGCCGACATCGCCAACGGCCGGCCCGTGCCGCCCGACGCCCTGCGCGACATCGACTTGTGGACTGGGTGAATTGCCGGAGGGCTGCCCCGTGCGGGCTGGCAGAAGATGCTCGAGGACGTCGGCTTCGTCGACGTCGTGATCGGACCGGCCGCCGACACGTTCGGCGGCGCAGGCGGTGAGGACAAGGCCAGGGCGTACGACGTCTTCGGCTACGCCTTCCTCGCCCGCAGACCCTGATGGCAGCACCCGACGACGACGAAGGAGACCACCATGTCCAACAAGGCAGTGATCAGCCTGACCACCGGGCTCGAGGACGCCGAGAAGGTGACGGTCGCCTTCCTGGTGGCCGTCGGCGCCGCCGAGACCGGCCGCCCGACCCTGATGTTCCTCACCAAGGAGGCCGTCCGGCTCGCCCTTGAGGGCGTCGCCGTGGGGGTCGCCTGCGAGGGCTGCCCGCCGCTGCAGGACCTCATGAAGCGCTTCGAGGCCGCGGGCGGCCGCTACTACGTCTGCCCCATCTGCTTCAACGCCAAGCAGCTGGACGAGGCGAGCCTGATTTCCGGCGCCGAGCTCCAGGGCACCATCCCCATGTGGAACTGGATCGGCGACGAGGCGGCGACCACCTTCAGCTACTAGCCCCTCGCCGGACCCGCGGCCTGGAAGCGGTGGACGATGCCGCCCAGGTCGGTCTCCAGCGCCTCTGCCACCGCGGCCAGTTCGACCAGGTCCAGCCGGCGCTCGCCGCTCTCGTACTTGCTGACGAAGGACTGCGGGCGGCCGAGGCGCGTGGCGACCTGCGCCTGGGTCAGACGCGCCTCGACTCGCATCTGGCGCAGCAGTTCGACCAGGCGACCCTGTTCCGCGGAGTGCAGCGTCTTGTCCACGGCGCCAGTAGGAATCCCACCTCGGGATATCCCAAGTTCGGTTATGACCGGCTCGTCGGAATGAAGTGCATCCGTCAAACACTATCGAATGCCGCCTCGCGGATGGCGCGGTGGAGCGCTGCACCGACGGACTTTCCAACGGTGTACCGATGCCGGGGATATCCTGGTTCGGGATATTGACCGCAGTCGCTCGGGCCCTTACCGTTTGGCCTCGCTCGGTGCGGCGGTCGGCGAGGCTGCCTGAGTGCTCGGCTGGACGTGACTGCGTAGGGCTTGGGGGGCGGGGAAGCGGCAGCGGCCACCCACGACTGACCCAACCACGTACGCGAGAGCGGCCGCTCACGGTGCACCCCCATGCACCTGTGGCGGCTTCTCGGATTCGCAGCAAGGCCCTTGGCATCCCCCCGCCGAGGGCCTTGCGCCGTTCGGGGCCGCGGACGCAGCGGTCCGCCAGGCGCGACGCCGTCGCCGCCGCGAAGCGCAGCGCCACACCGAGCCAGCGCAATCGCTCCTCCGGTGTGGTCCGCCTCCACGCCTCGCGCTGCGCGCGGGCGGCGGCCTCCCAGGAGCCGTCTGCGACGCTCATTCTTGGTCGCTCCGGAGTGCCCTGAGTGCCGCGATGTCGGCGAGGTCCTGCGGGCGGCCCGCTTCCGTCTTCATGGCGATGAGGTGTTCCACGCTGGCCACGCGCACGGGAACGTCCTGCACGTCGACGACTTCGCTCGCCTCCCACAGTTCCGTGAACGGTCCAGCGCCGCCCTGCGTCGATGTCCTTGTGGGTGCATGGGGCGGGCGCTGACAAGCGAAGGCCCCCGGGAACCCGGGGGCCTTCGTGGTCGGAGAGCGCGCTACTGGAGCGTGCCGATGTCCTCGGCGCTGACGCCCAGCTCGCCGTAGGCCGCGCGCAGCGCGTCAAGCGCGGCGTCGGCCTCCTCCTGCGTCGGCGGCTCCTCCGCGCCCAGCGCCTCGTCCAGGGCCGCGGCCGCCTCCGGGGAGGCCTCCGCGATCCGCGGGGCGATCACGCGGTAGAACGCGTAGCCCTCGGCCTGCTGCTTCGCGGCGTCGTCCGCGCCGCTGGCCGCCTTGGCCGTGTACTTCTCCACGGCCTGCACGTAGGTCACCGTGAGCAGGCGTCGGATCTCCGCCTCGGCCTGCGCGTACGCGGCGGCGTCACCGGCGATGGCCGCGTCGCGCGCGGCGCCGAACGCCTCCAGCATGCCCTCGTTCACCGCGTGGCCGCGGCCGAAGTCCGCCCCGCGCTTGTCGGCGGTCGCGTACGGCGCGCAGTCCGGGTTCTCACCGTGGTAGAAGGCCCAGCCCTCGTCCACGTTGTGTGGCGCGCCGCCGGCCGGGTCCGTCTCGCCCGCATCGATCTTGGCCTTCGCCGCGTCCAGCTCGTGCAGCACCCAGGCGACCATCACGCCGTTCTGCACGCCCTTGGCCACCCCCTGCTTGCGCTGCTCGTCGGAGGCGCCGGCGAAGCGGCCGGTGCCCTCCAGCGCCTCGGTGACGAAGTCGTCCAGCCAGGTGTCGCTGCCGAAGTGCTCGGCGTAGGCCTGCCAGCTCGGCTCGTCCAGCGGCGTGGACGCGAAGCCCTTCAGGGTGCGCGCGCCGCCGTCGCCCTTGAGCGAGTTGCCGCCCTCGGCGTAGGCGGCGGCCGCGGCCTCGAAGTCGCCCTGCTCCAGGGCGGCGTTCACGGCGCAGACGTCCAGTGTCACCTTGGCGTGTGCCGCCACGTCCGACGCCGGCTCGTAGCCGCCCAGCGGGCCGGCCGGATCCGACGAGACCCCCGAGGCCGAGCCGGAGGCCGAACCGGACCCGGACCCGGAACCCGACCCGGAACCGGAGGCCGATCCCGACCCGTCCTCGTCGAGCACGCGCACGCCGGCGCCGTCGTCGTTGCCGCAGGCGGTGGTCATGACCGCCAGGGCCAGGGCCGCACAGAGCAGCCGCAGGGTCTTCCGCATGACTGTCGAGTCCTTTCGCCGCCTGGCGCCGCGCCCGCGCTGCACCGGCCTTCATGAAGTTAGGTTTCCCTAACGAACGCTAGGCGCGCGGCGGCCCATCGTGCAAATCCGCAGGTCAGGCCCGTGTCTGGCGCGCGCGCTCCCGGGCACGTACGCTTTCTCAAGTAAGGCTGACCGAACTCGCCGGGGAGTGTTCGTTGCTCGTCTGCCACTGCAAGGTCGTCACCGACCGCCAGATCCGCGCCGCCATCGACGCCGGCGCGCGCGACGAGTTCGACGTCGCCGCGGCCTGCGGCGCCGGCAGCGACTGCGGCGGCTGCATCCCCACGGTCCAGCAGCTCCTGGGCGAATGCGCCGGGTGCCCGGTCGCCGGCGTCGCCCGGTCCACCCTGACACTCCCGGCGGCGTAGGCTCCCGGCGCAGCCGGACACCGAGGAGACAGCATGCAGGGCAACGCGCAGGTCATCGAGTTCCTCAACGAGGCGCTCACGGCCGAGCTCACCGCGATCAACCAGTATTTCATCGCGTCGAAGATGGCCGACAACTGGGGCCTGAAGGCGCTCGCGAAGGACTACTACGACGAGTCCGTCGCCGAGATGAAGCACGCGGACATCCTCATCGAGCGCATCCTGCTGCTGGACGGCACGCCGAACATGCAGCGCCTGTTCAACGTGCAGGTCGGCGAGGACCCGATCGAGCAGTTCCGCCTCAACTTCGAGATGGAGAAGGCCGCCGTGGAGCGCTACCGCCGCGGCGTGCAG
>DATMKC010000365.1:0-15267 GCA_035553555.1 Egibacteraceae bacterium
CCGCAGCAGGGGGTCGCGCAGGCGCGGCAGGGACAGGCCGCGGCGCAGGACGGCGAGCCGCCTCGCCGGCAGGGCCTCGGCACGGCGCGCGACGAGCGCGGCGCCGTGCGCGGCCGCTTCCTCCGCGGCGCCGCCCGCACCGACCCCCGCGCGCAGCGCCAGGCCGGCGCCCTCGGCCCAGCCGCCCGAGGCGGCCAGCAGCGCCCTGGCGGCGGCCTCGGGATCGGCGACCACGCCGTGCAGCCCGCGCGCCAGGTCGTCGGCGCCCAGCAGCAGGTCCGCGGCCGACAGGCGCGGCCCGGGCAGGTCGTCGGCCAGCCGGCGGACGTCCGCGCACGCGCCCGCGCTCACCACGACCATGCGGTGTGCCCGCGGCAGGCCGGCCGCGAGGTCGGCCACGGCGGCCCGCTGCGCGGGCGGCAGGCGGTCCGCGTCGTCGACCAGCAGCAGGTGGGGAGGCCCGTCCCGGCGCAGACGCTCGCGCAGGTCCGCGGAGGCCTGCCCGGCAACCCAGCGCGACGCACCGTGCCGCCACGCCGCGGCGATGTCGTCCAGCAGGGTGGTCTTGCCATAGCCCGGGCCCGCCTCCACCAGCCCGACCCGGGCGTCGCCCAGCGCGGCCGTGAACGGCGCCGCCAGGTGACCGCGCGGAATTCTCCGCAGATGCGCGCCGGCCATGCTCCGTCGTCCCCCCTTTCGCGCGTGGCCCCATGCGGGAGGCATGGGTCGCGCGGCACAGTAACGAGGGGCCGTACCAGCGACGCATCGTCGGCGTACCAGTTGCGTACCAATTGCGTCCCAGTGGCGTCCCAGCGGCGTACCGAGGTGTCGCGGGCGGCGCCGCCGGGGGCGCGTGCCGGAGGTGGCCCCCTAGTCCTGGTGCGACAGTAGGCAGGGCCTGTGACGAGAAAGCGCCGCAGGCGCCTGGTTGTCCACACCGGGCCGGGCGGGACGGGGCACGGCGCCGCTCAGGCGGCGGGCCGCTCCAGGCAGCGCCGCGCGAACGCGCGCAGGTGCGCGGTCACGTCGCGGTGCGCCTCCAGAGGCGCCATGTGCCCCACGCCGGGCAGGACGACCAGCTCGCCGGAGGGCAGCAGGCTCACCAGTTCCCGGGCCGCGCCCGGCGGTGTGATGCGGTCCGCCGCTCCGACCATGACCAGGGTGGGCACGCCCAGGCGCCCCGCCGCCTCGCGCACGTCCAGTGCGGTCAGCGCCGGGAGCACGGACGCGCTCACCTCCTTGGGGCACGACAGCGCCAGCTGCTGGGTGAACGCCACGTGCGCCGGCGACGCCGACGGCGCCAGGCCGATCAGCCGCGTCAGGAACAGGGCGACGTCGTGGTCGTGCACCCGCTGGGGCGGGCGCAGGCCGACGGCCTTGGCGGCGGCCGCGCCCAGGACGGTGGCGACCAGCGCCGACCCGGCGGAGAACACCGAGCCGCGCACGACGTCGGCGGCCGTCGTGCTCAGCAGGACCGCACCGGCCAGGCGGGCGGGCACCGCGTCCGGAAACTGCTCGGCGAAGGACAGCACCGACATGCCGCCCATGGAATGCCCGGCCACGACGGCCGGCACGCCGTCGGGCGCCGCCGCGTCCAGGACGGCGGCCAGGTCACGGCCGAGCGCCTGGATCGAGTAGTCGCCGGAGGCCGCCGTCTGGCTGCGGCCGTGGCCGCGCTGGTCGTAGGCCACCACGCGGAACTCGCCCGCCAGGTCGCGCACCTGGTAGTGCCAGGCTCGTGCCGACAGCACGTAGCCGTGGGCCAGCACGATGACCGGAGCACCGGGCGGCCCCAGCACGTCGGCGTGCAGGCGCGTGCCGTCGAAGGAGGCGACGCTCAGCGCCTGCGCGCCCAGGTCGCGATGCAGTTCCGCCCATTCGGGATCGCGGACATGGAGCGGACCGCGATCCGGGCGCGACGCCGCCCACGCGATCGCGGCGCCGGCCGCCGCCGTGCCGGCCACCGCGGCCAGCCGGGCACCCTGGCGCCGCCGGTTCACGCCTGCCCGCCCAGGTGCACGCGCGGCACGCGCGAGCCGATGCCGCAGACGATCTCGTAGTTGATGGTGCCGAGCAGGCCCGCCCATTCGTCGGCCGTGACCTCCTCGTCGCCCTGGCGTCCGATGAGGCAGACCTCGTCGCCGGCCGCCGCGCCGCCATCCACCTCCACCAGGAACTGGTCCATGCACACCGTGCCGCGCATGGGCGCCGTGCGGCCTCCCACCAGCACGCGGCCCCGGTCGGACAGGGCCCGCACCACGCCATCGGCGTAACCGGCCGGGACGGTGCCGACCACCGTGTCGCGCTCGGCCCGCCAGCGCAGCCCGTAGCTGACCGCCTCACCGGCCGCCAGCGGCTTGACCATCGACAGGCGCGAGTACCACGACAGCGCCGGGCGCAGCGGCACGGGTCCCGCCAGGCCGGGCGCCGGCTCCAGCCCGTAGACCGCCAGGCCGGGGCGAACCATGTCGTGGTGCTCGTCGTGCAGGTGCAGCGTGCCCGCCGAGTTGCACAGGTGCGCGAAGCCCGGCGGGACGCCCAGCCGGTCGGCCAGCGCCAGGCCGCGGCGGAACTCGGCCGCCTGCCGGCCGATGAACGGGTGGTGCGGCTCGTCGGCCACGGCGAAGTGGCTCCACAGCGCGTCCAGCCGCAGCCCCGGCGCGTCGCGGACGAAGGCCAGCGCGTCCTCCCAGTCGGCCGGCGGGACGCCGACCCTGCGCATGCCGGTGTCCAGCTTCAGGTGCAGGCCGGCCGGCTCGCCGGCACCGCGGGCGGCCGCGTCCAGGGCCTCCAGGAAGGGGCGTGTGTACGCCGCCGGCGTCAGCCGGTGACGCAGCAGCTCGCCGACCGCCGAGGCCGGGGGCTCGGCCAGCACCAGGACGGGCGCGCCGATCCCCGCCGCCCGCAGGGCCGCGCCCTCCTCCACCAGCGCGACGCCCAGCCAGTCGGCGCCGCCGCGCAGGGCCGCCCGCGCCGACGGCACCAGCCCGTGCCCGTAGCCGTCGGCCTTCACGACCGCCATGAGCCGCGGCGCCGCCGCGTGCGCCTTGAGCGCCGCGACGTTGTGCGCGATCGCGTCCACGTCGACCTCGACCCACGTGGGCCGCTGCCCGGGCGGCTCCGCCCGCGCGCCGCTCACCGTCATGCCGCCGCCTCCAGTCGCCGCCATGCCTCACTCAGCCCGCGGACCACGTCCACGGGCCCCGCGCCCCGGACCGTGCGCTCGCGCGCGGCCGCCTCGCCCGCCAGCCCGTGCAGGTGCACGCCCGCCGCGACGGTCTCCGGCCGCGGCGAGCGCGCCAGCAGCGCGCCGAGCACGCCGGCCAGCACGTCGCCCGTCCCGCCGGTGGCCAGCGACGCCGACCCGGTGGCGTTCACCCAGCGCCGCCCGCCGGGCGCCGCGGTGACGGTACCCGGGCCCTTGGCCACCAGCACGGTGTCCCAGCGCGCCGCCAGTTCGGGCGCCGCTGCCGCACGGCGGGCCCACACGTCCTCCTCGCCGGTGAGCCGCTCCAGCTCGCGGCGGTGCGGCGTGCACACCAGGAGCCGCGAGGCATGACCCGCCAGGGCGTCGCCGTCGTGGCGGTAGGCGTTGAGCCCGTCGGCGTCCAGGACCAGCGGCGCGGCGCAGCCGGCCACCACCGCCCGGGCCAGCGCGACGTCCGCGTCGCCGCGGCCGCGTCCCGGCCCGAACACCGCGGCGTCGCTGTCGGCCGCCCGCTCGTTCACCAGGTCCGCCGCGTGGCCTGGGTCGTGCGGCAGCGCGACCGTGAGCGCAGCCGGCACCGCCTGCGCGATCAGCGGCCTGACCGGCTCGGGGGCCATGACCGTCACCAGCCCCGCCCCGCTCGCCAGTGCCCCGCGGGCGGCCAGCACGGCGGCGCCGGCCATGCCGTCCGAGCCGGCGACGATCAGGACGATTCCGCGGGAGCGCTTGTCCGCGTCCGGCTCCGGCGCGGGCAGCAGCGCCGCGACGTCGGCGTCCTCCAGCACCACCGCGTCGGGGGCGTCCCCGGAGTTGCGCACGCCGATGTCGGCGTGCAGCAGCCGTCCGCACAGGCCGCGGGCGGGCCACAGCCGCAGGCCGAGCTTCTCCGCGCCCAGCGTGACCGTGACGTCGGCGCGCACCGCGGGCCCGGCGACCTGCCCGGTCGACGCGTCGACGCCGGACGGCGCGTCGCAGGCGACCACGGGCAGGCCGGACGCGGTCACGGCGGCGATGGCGCCCGCGACCGCGCCGCGCGGGGCGCCGGCGGCGCCCGTGCCGAGCAGGCAGTCCACGGCGACGTCCGCGTCGCGCAGGGCGTCCGCGGCGGACGCGGCCACGCGGCCCCCTGCGGCGCGCCAGCGCGCGAGCTGGGCGGCCGCGTCGCGCGACAGCTCCTCCGGCGCCGCGGCCAGCCACACCAGAGGCGCCGCGCCGGCATCGAGGAGCCGGCGGGCGGCGGCCAGCCCGTCCCCGCCGTTGTTGCCCTTGCCGCACAGGACGGCCACGCGCAGCCCGTAGGACCGCCCCGCCGCCGCCGTGACCGCACGCGCCAGGTGGCCGGCCGCGCGCTCCATCAGCTCCAGGCTGGGCGTGCCGCCGGCGATGGCGCGCTCGTCCATCGCCCGCACGCTCCCCGGCAGGTACAGCGGGATCACGGCGCCTGCTCCAGCACGGCGTTGGCCACGGCCAGGTCCTTGCTCGTGGACAGCGACACGTGCACGCGCGCCCCCAGTGCGGCCGCGCGCTCCGCCGCGGCGCCGTGCAGCGTCACCACGGGACGGCCGTCCGGGTCGCTCAGCACCTCGATGTCGCGGAAGGCGAAGCCGGACAGGCCGGTGCCGAAGGCCTTGGCCACCGCCTCCTTCGCCGCGAAGCGCGCCGCCAGGCCGCCCGCCTTCAGGTCGCCGCAGCGGGACGTGCACACGGCCCGCTCCCGCTCCGTGAACAGCCTGGCCAACAGCGACGGCGTCCGGCGCAGGGCAGCGTCCACCCGCGCGATCTCCACCGCGTCCACACCGATGCCGATCACCGCCATGCCGTCGCCGCCGCGCGCCGCGGCGTCACTCCACCGTGACCGTCTTGGCCAGGTTGCGCGGCTGGTCGACGTCCCGGCCCAGGATCGAGGCGATGTGGTAGCCGAGCAGCTGCAGCGGCACCACCGTGAGGACCGGGTACAGCAGCTCGTGGACCTCGGGCACGAAGATGACGTGGTCGGCGTGCTCCTTGATCGCCGTGTCGCCCTCCGTCGCCACCGCGAGCACGACGGCGCCGCGCGCCTTCACCTCCTGGATGTTCGACAGCATCTTGCCGTGCACGTGCCCGGCGGTGGCCAGGGCGACCACCGGCCCGCCCTGGTCGATGAGCGCGATGGGACCGTGCTTCATCTCCCCTGCGGGGAAGCCCTCCGCGTGGACGTAGCTGATCTCCTTGAGCTTGAGCGCGCCCTCCAGCGCGATGGGCAGGCCCACGTGCCGGCCGACGAACATGACGTAGTCCGCCGAGGCGAAGCGCGCGGCCAACTCCGCGATGGCGCCCTCCTGCTCCAGCACCCGCTCGATGTGGCCGCCCAGCGCCTCCATGCGCGCCAGGTGGTCGCGGCACTCCTCGGGGAACAGTGCGCGGCGCTGCTGCGCCAGGTACAGCGCCAGCACGTCCAGCGCCACGATCTGGGTGACGAACGTCTTGGTCGCCGCGACGCCGATCTCCGGCCCCGCCCGCGTGTACAGCACCAGGTCCGCGTCCCGCGCCAGCGAGCTGCCCACGACGTTGGTGATCGCCGCGACCTTCGCGCGCTGCGCCCGGGCGTGGGCGGCGGCCGCCAGCGTGTCCAGCGTCTCGCCGGACTGGCTGATCGCCACGACCAGGGTGTGCGGCGTCAGGATGGGGTCGCGGTAGCGGAACTCGCTGGCGACCTCCATCTCGACGGGGATCCCGGCCCAGTGCTCGATCGCGTACTTGGCCACCATGCCGGCGTGGTAGCTGGTGCCGCAGGCCACCACGTAGACCTTGTCCACCGAGCGCAGGTCCAGCTCCAGCTGCGGGTCGCGGTCGGTGCGCACCGCGTCCAGCAGGATGCGCCCGCCCTCGTCGATGCGCCCGAGCAGGGTCTCGCGCACGGCCTGCGGCTGCTCGTGGATCTCCTTGAGCATGAAGTGCGGGTAGCCCTGCTTCTCGGCCGCCGCCACGTCCCAGTCCACCGTGTAGCGGTGGCCCTCGGCGGGGTTGCCATCCAGGTCCGTGACCTGCACGCCGTCCGGCGTCAGGACGGCGACCTGGTCGTCCAGCAGCGCCTCGACGTCACGGGTGTGGGCGATCAGCCCCGCCACGTCGCTGGACAGCAGCGCCGCGCCCGCCACGTGACCGAGCACGAGCGGCGCCTCCCGGCGCGCCGCCACGATGAGGTGCGGCTGGCGCCGGTCGACCACGGCGAAGGAGAACGCCCCCTTGACCCGCTTGAGCGCGGTGCGCACGGCGTCCGCGAGGTCGCCGTCCGAACCGTCGCGCAACGAGCCGATGAGGTGGGCGACGACCTCCGTGTCCGTGTCGGACAGGAACTGATGGTCCTGAGCGGCCAGCTCGGCCTTGAGCTCGGCGTAGTTCTCGATGATGCCGTTGTGGATGACGGCGATGTCACCGCCGGCGTCCAGGTGCGGATGGGCGTTGGCGTCGTTGGGCTCACCGTGCGTCGCCCAGCGGGTGTGCCCGATCGCCGTGGTGCCGGGCAGCTCCACGTCCTGGAGCGCCTCCTCGAGCACGCCGAGCTTGCCGGCGCGCTTGTGGACCCGCACGCCGCCGTCGTGCAGCACGGCCACTCCCGCCGAGTCGTAGCCGCGGTACACCAGCGTGCGCAGGCCGCCCATGACGATGGGCAGGGCCTGCTCGGGGCCGGTGTACCCGACGATTCCACACATGTGCTGCGCCTGCCTGTCGCGATCCGCGGGACCTGCTCGGGTGGTGGCCCAATCCTAATGGCCGGTACGCCGACGGCCGCGTGTCCTGGTGGACACGCGGCCGTCGGCGAACGGGTGCCGCGCCGGGTCGGCGCGCGGCGCAGCCGGTCAGCCGCCGGCCGTCTCCTCAGTGGTGGCCTCCGCAGGCTCCTGCGTCCCCTCGGCGTCGGGCGCGGGCGACGGGCTGGCCGCCGGCGCGTCCGGGTCCAGGTCCTCGGGCGTCAGCGGCGGCAGCAGCAGCGGGCCCTCGTCCTCGTCGGGGTCCAGGACCCCCTGGCCGCCCATGTGGGCCGGCACGGTCTTCTCCGGGGCGATGCCCTGCAGGCCGTAGTGCTCGGAGACGAACTTCAGCAGCACGCCCTCGTCGAACTCCTCGCACATCTGGCGGTAGCGCCAGGCCACGAACGCGAAGTTCGCGTCAGAGGACCATTCGCCGATCTTCGGCGCCACGATCATCTTGGGGTTGGACCCGCCGATCTTGTCGCCGACGATGCGCTTGAGCTCGGCGACCTGCTCCTCCGGCGCGTCCTCGGCGTAGTACACGTTGACGTAGCCGTGCTCCAGGTTGTGCACCAGGACGCGCTCGTCGACCAGCTCGTCGAACACACCGCTTCTCACCACGGAGCCGAAGTGCGGGCCCGACGAGGCCGGACGATCCGGGTAGATCGCCTTGGGCACCACGGCCGCCGGGTCCTCGATGTGGCCGGCGCCCTGATCGGGCTGGATGCCGCCGTTGTCACAGCCCAGCTCCTCCAGGCGCTCCTCGGCCTGCGAGATGAGCTGGCGTTCGCGCCGCCAGTCCACCACCCAGTTCCCGACGAACCAGCCGAGCAGTCCCAGGACGACGAGCAGCCCGATCAGCCGCAGCAAGCGGCTGGTGGTCTCCTCGCGCCGCGCCTTGGCCATCTCCTGCTGGCGGCGCTGCTGCCCGCGTGCCTTCTGGCGCTCGCGCTTGGACAGCCCGTCCGCGCCCTGCTGATCAGCCACTGGTGATTTCCTCCGTCTCGACCGGGCGCCCGCGGCGCCGCCGCGCACCCCCTCACGGCGTGGGCGATTCTAGCCGTCTTGGCCCGCGGGCCGTCCGGCCACCAGGACCGCCTCGCCGGGCTGGCCGGACTGGCGCAGGCGCACCTCGTAGCCGCGGTCGGCGAACAGGCCCGCCAGCACGCCCAGCACCACGCCGTCGGCGCGGAACCGCGTGGGGCCGTCCGGGCCCTCCTCCTCCTGGCCGGGCACGGCGCGGCCCAGGGCGCGCACCACGTGGAGCACGCCCTGCACGTCGTCGGCGGCCACCGGGGCGCTCCACGCCGGCTCGGACTCGGCCAGCCTGCCGAGCGGGCCGGTGAGCGCGCCGGCGCCGCGCGGGAACAGGTCCTCGTCCGGCGCCCGCACGAGCTGGCGCGCGGCGCCGGCCTCGTCCCGCTCCACCAGCGCGCCGCGCACGATGACCACAGGAACGCCCTCGGCCTTGCGGCGGACCAGGTCCGCCGCCGCGGCGAGCTGGTCGGCCACGGCGATCTCGGTGACCTCCAGCGCCACGCCTTCCCGGTCCACCGAGCCGCGCTCGTCGCGCAAGGGCGCGATGCCCGCGACGCCGATCGCCACGTCGGTCTGGCCCAGGCGCCACGGCCGGCCGAAGGTGTCCGCCACGATGACGGCCACATCGGCGCCCGTGCGCGCGCGCAGGCCCTCGCGCAGGCGGCGGGCGCTGGCGTCCGGGTCCTCGGGCAGCAGCACCAGCCGCCCGCCCGGCACGTTCGAGGCGTCGATGCCGGCGTTGGCGCACACCAGCCCCTGCGGGGTCTGCACCACCAGGGCGCGTTCGGTGTCGGCCAGCACGCGGACGGCCAGCGACCTGGCGAGGCGCCGCCGGGCGTCCGCGCGCGTCTCTCCGGGCAGCACGTCGGCGAGTGCCCCCTCCGCCTTGCTGACGATCTTCTGCGACACCACCACGATGTCGCCGTCGGCCAGCGAGGCGTGGCCGGCCACCAGCTCGGCGAGATCGTCGCCCTCGCCCACCTCCGGCAGTCCCGTGACCGGCAGGATCTGGATCATGTCGCCGTCCTCGCGCGCGCGAGCTCGAGGCAGGCCGACGCCAGCGCGGCGGTCACCTCGACGTCGCGCATGATCGTGTCCGTGACGCGCACCGCGACGCCGAGCCGCTCCACCTCGGCGGCCAGGGCGGCGTCGCGCTCGTCGATCACCCAGCCGTCCAGCACGTCGGCGTAGCCCCGGGCGACGCCCGCCGCCGAGACCTCCAGGCCCACCGCGGGCAGCAGGCGGTCGGCCATGCCGCGCACCACGGCGCCGCCCACGATCGGCGAGACGCCGACCACCACGGCGGAGCGCAGCGCCTCGCGGATGCCGGGCACCGCCAGGATCGTCCCGATCGAGACCACCGGGTTGGAGGGGCACAGCACCACGGCGTCCGCGCCGGCGATCGCCTCCAGCACGCCGGGTGCGGGGCGTGCCCGCTCGGCGCCGTCGAGCCGCACGTCGGCCACGTCCGGCTTCGCGCGCTCGCCGACCCACCACTCCTGGAAGTGCAGGTCGCGCCCGTCGGCCGTGCGCACGCGCGAGGCGACCGGGTCGTCGGTCATCGGCAGCAGCGCGAAGGGCAGCCCCCAGGCCGCGGCGATCCGCGCCGTCGCCTGCGACAGCGTGGCGCCGTCGCGCAGCGCCTGCGTGCGCACCAGGTGGGTCGCCAGGTCACGGTCCCCCAGGCTGAACCAGCGCGGCCTGCCGTAGCGCTCCGCCAGCTCGCCGGACACGACGAAGGACTCCCCGGCGCGGCCCCAGCCCTGTTCCGGGTGCACACCGCCGCCGAGGGTGTAGGTGATCGTGTCCAGGTCGGGGCTCACGTGCAGGCCGTGCAGCACGATGTCGTCGCCGGTGTTGGCGACGACCGTGAGGCGCGAGGGGTCCAGCACGCGGACCAGCCCGCGCAGGAAACGGGCGGCCCCGATCCCGCCGGCGAGCGCGACGACGTCCATGCCGTGGACTGTAGCCGCCACAGTTGCGCGGGCGCCGCCGCGAGCCGCCTTATCCTGCTGCCGGCATGGTCGGTCGGCGGGGGCATGAAGGGAGCGCAGCAGTGGCCCAGCAAGCGTCCGTTCTGGAACGTGTCTTCAAGGTGTCCGAACGCGGCACGAGCGTGCGGACCGAGGTGGTCGCGGGCGTCACGACGTTCATGACCATGGCCTACATCCTGTTCGTGAACCCGAGCATCCTGAGCGCGACCTCGGACATCCCCTTCCCCGCGCTGCTCACCGCGACGGCGCTCGCCGCGGCCGTCATGACCCTTGCCATGGGCCTGGTCAGCAACTACCCGTTCGCGATCGCCAGCGGCATGGGGCTCAACGCGGTGGTCGCGTTCCAGCTCGTCGGGGCGCAGGGCCTGACCTACGGCGAGGCCATGGGCGTCATCGTGACCGAGGGCGTCCTCATCACGGTCCTGGTGCTGACGGGCTTCCGCGAAGCCGTCCTGAACGCCATCCCGCTGGCCCTCAAGAAGGCCATCGGCGCGGGCATCGGCCTGTTCATCACCCTGATCGGCTTCGCCAACGCCGGCATCGTGGTTGCCGGCCAGGGCACGCCGGTCGCGCGCGGCAACCTGGACAGCGCCAAGGTCGCGGTCTTCGTGGTCGGCCTGCTGGTGACCGCGTGGCTGGTCGCGCGCAAGACCAAGGGCGCCCTGCTCATCGGCATCGTGCTCACCACGGTGCTCGCGATCGTCGTCAACGCGGCCAACGGCGGCGACCTGTGGCAGAACGGCATCGCCGCCCTGCCCACGGACGTGGTCGCCGCGCCGGACTTCTCCCTGCTGGGCACCTTCAGCCTGGGCTACTGGGGCAAGCTGGGCGCCATCAGCGCCGTGCTCGCGGTCTTCACGCTGATGATCGCCGACTTCTTCGACACCATGGGCACCGCGGTGGCGCTGGGCAACGAGGGCGGCTTCCTCGACGACGACGAGCGCCTGCCCGGCATGAACCGCGTGCTGCTGGTCGACTCCGTCGCGGCGGCGGCGGGCGGCCTGGCGGGCGCCTCCAGCGCCACGACCTACATCGAGTCGGCGGCCGGCATCGAGGAGGGCGGCCGGACGGGGCTGACCAGCGTCGTGGTGGGCCTGCTGTTCGCCGTGGCGCTGTTCTTCTCGCCGATCGCCGGCGTGATCCCGCCCGAGGCGACGGCGCCGGCCCTGATCCTGGTCGGCTTCCTGATGATCTCGGTGATCCGCGACATCGACTGGAACGACTACGCGATCGCGATCCCGGCGTTCCTGACCATCGTGGTGATGCCGTTCAACTACTCCATCACCGACGGGATCGGCTGGGGCTTCGTCAGCTTCACGGTCATCCACCTGCTGCTGGGCCGCCTGCGCGACGTGCACTGGATGATGCTGCTGTCCAGCGTCGCCTTCGCGGTGTTCTTCGCCATCGACCCGATCCGCCGCCTGCTCGGGGTGGGCTGAGCGCGCTCCCCCGTGCCCCGCTCAGAGGGCGGCGCGGACGATTCCGGCGAGTCGCTCGGCGACCTCGGCCGCGCGCTCCTCCGTATCCGCCTCGACCATCACCCGCACCAGCGGCTCGGTTCCCGAGGCGCGCACGAGGATGCGACCGGCGTCGGCCAAGTCCAACGACTCCTTGTCCACCGCCGCCCACAGCTCATCGGCGCCGTCCAGGCGCGAGCGGTCCACCCCGCGCACGTTGACGAGGACCTGCGGCAGGCGGCGCATGACGCCGGCCAGCTCCGCCAGTGGCTTGCCGGCGGCGCGCATCGCGCACAGCAGCTGCACCGCGGTGAGCACACCGTCGCCCGTCGTGGCGTGCTCCGCCAGGATCACGTGGCCGGACTGCTCGCCGCCGATGAGATGGCCGCCGGAGCGCATGGCCTCCAGCACGTAGCGGTCGCCCACCTTGGTCTCGACCACGTCGATGCCGCGCGCGGCCATCGCCTGGCGGAAGCCGAGATTCGTCATGACGGTGGTGACCACGGTGTCGATGCCGCGCTCGCGGTGCAGCCGGTCCGCGAGCACGGCCAGGATCTGGTCGCCGTCGACCAGGCGCCCGTCGGCGTCGGCGGCGATCAGGCGGTCGGCGTCGCCGTCGTGTGACAGGCCCACCTCGGCCTTGTGCTCCCGCACGGCGGCGGCCACCACCTCCGGGTGGGTCGACCCGCAGCCGTCGTTGATGTGGTCGCCGTCAAGGCGCGTGTTGATCGCCACGACGTCGCAGCCCAGGCGGCGCAGCACCGCCGGCGCGACGCCCGCGGCCGCGCCGTTGGCGCAGTCCACGACCACCTTCATGCCGCCCAGGTCGGTGCCGCAGGAGCCGGCCAGGTGGTCGACGTACGCGCCGAGCGCGTCCGGTCGCGGGCGGAGGCGGCCGATGTGCAGGCCCGTGGGGCGGTCCTCGTCCGTGCGCTGCATCAGCTCCTCGACGCGCTCCTCTTCCGCGTCGCTGAGCTTGTAGCCGTCGGCACCGAACACCTTGATGCCGTTGTCCTCGACGGGGTTGTGGCTGGCCGAGATCATCACGCCGCTGTCGGCGCCCACATGGCCGATGAGGTAGGCGACACCGGGGGTCGGCAGGACCCCCAGGGGCGCGATGTCGCCGCCGGCCGAGGTCACGCCGGCGACGAGCGCCGCCTCGAGCATCTCGCCGGAAGGGCGGGGGTCGCGGCCCACGGCGACCAGCGGCCGGGCGATGCCCTCCTCGCGCAGCGTCCGGACGAGCGCACGCCCGAGCCCCACAGCGAGCTCGGGCGTGAGTTCGGTGTTGGCGACCCCGCGGATGCCGTCCGTGCCGAACAGCTGTGCCACGGCGGAAAGGGGTCCTAGCGCTTGGAGTACTGCGGCGCCTTGCGCGCCTTCTTGAGGCCGTACTTCTTGCGCTCCACCTCGCGGGCGTCGCGCGTGAGCAGGCCGGCCTTCTTCAGCAGCGGGCGGAACTCGGGGTCCTCACCCTCCAGCGCGCGGGAGATCCCATGGCGCAGGGCTCCCGCCTGTCCCGACGTGCCGCCGCCGTGGATGCGGGCGATGACGTCGTAACGGCCCAGCGTCTCGGTGGTGACGAACGGCTCGCGCACCGTCATCTGGAGGACCTCCGTCTGGAAGTAGTCCTCCAGCGGACGGCCGTTCAGCGTGAACTGGCCGGTCCCGGGAACCAGGCGCACGCGTGCGACCGAGGTCTTGCGGCGGCCGGTGTAGATCTTGGTGATGACAGCAGGCATGTGGTCTGTTCCTCTACGCCGACAGGGTGGCGGGCTTCTGGGCGGTGTGGGGGTGCTCCGGCCCCGCGTACACCTTCAGCTTGCGCAGCTGCGCCCGCCCGATGGTGTTCTTGGGGAGCATGCCGCGGACGGCCTGCTCGACGGCCCGCTCGGGGCGCTCGGCCAGCAGCCGCGCGAACGGGATCGACTTGAGCCCGCCCGGGTAGCCGGAGTGGCGGTACTTGAGCTCCTTGTCGCCCTTGGTGCCCGTGAGCCGGACCTTGTCCGCGTTCACCACGATGACGAAGTCGCCCATGTCCATGTGGGGGGCGAACGTCGGCTTGTGCTTGCCGCGCAGCACGTGGGCGACGCGCGTGGCCAGCCGCCCGAGGACCATGTCCTGGGCGTCGATGACGTACCACTGCGGCTGGATGTCCGCGGGGCGGGGCGAGTACGTGCGCATCAATGGCTCTCAGATCGGTTCGGTGGAAGTCGGCGCGCGCGCGTGTCCGCGCGGCGCGCCACGGAAGCCCCCAGGGTAGGCGTGCGCCGGGGTGCGGTCAACTTCGGCGCAGGATCGGACCCGGCAGGTGTCCACACCGCCTATGGATCGCCGACGTGGATCCCGCTACGCTGTCTCCACCAGGAGCAGCCCAGCGATGGGCGAATCCCGTTAGCCGAAGGCCCCGCTCGCGCGGGGTCTTCGTGCTTACGGAGACCAGCAGTGAAGGTGCACCACGTTGGCCTCCACGTGGGACCACAACATGGCGTTGGCACGCAGTGCACGGGCGTCGGTGACCTGCCCGCTCATTCTGCGTGCATGCAGATAGACCACCAGATCGGCCGCCTGCACCAGGCGGCTGGCCACCGATGGAGCGAAGTGGAGGGTGTCCACGATGCGAGCCAGCCGGCGGGATCGATAGCCACCGGCCGCGTGCCGCTGAAAGTGCCAGAGACCTTGGCGGTATACGTCCTGCTGGCTTACCTGATCGGCGATAAATCAGACCGGTACAACGTCGACGTGGCGGCCGAAGACGTCCACCAGCGCCTGGATGTCGGCCGCGTCGCTGGTCAGGATTCGATCGTCGTCCCCGGCCAGGGCGACCAGGGCGGCGTCGACAATGTCAGCGGCACCCGCCCGGCCGAGCAACACCCCTGCCCGACGACCGAGACCGTCATCCAGAGAGACGATCTCGACGCCGCGCAGCGCCACCGCAAGTCGAGCCTGCCGGCCCTGGCCGCCGCGCCACACCTGCCCGATCACCCCGGCGTGCGTCACCGCGCGCACACCGTCCCTGACGCACATCTCCAACCGGCGCCAGGTCAGCCGGTCGTCACGCTCCAGGGCCAACAGCGCCCCGGCGTCCAGCAAGAGCATCAGGTGGCCGCCCGCCGCCGGCGGGCCTCCTCCCGCACCCGCGCGGCCGCCTCCCGGTCCGCCCGCTCCTGCGCCGCAAGCTCCTCGTCCGTGAAGGCCCCGTACTCGGCCTCGTAGTCGGCGATGGCCGCCCTGAGCGCGGCGAGCTTGCTCTCCTTGTCGGCGCGTTCCTTCAGCGCCGCGTTCACCCAGGCGCTCACCGAATCGGCACGCCCTTCCCGCACCGCCTCGGCCGCCGCGGCGGCCAACTCCGCGTCGATGGTCACGGTCACCCGCTCCTTGGTCATACCTTCATCTTACCCCGGTATGACAAGCCTCCTACTGCGCGGACGGTCTGGCAAACGAGACATCCACAAGCGTGAGGCCGTGGGGCGGGGCGATGGAGCCCACCGCATGGCGGTCGCGGGCGTGGAGGGCCTCCCGGACCCAGTCCGGCGGGCGCTTGCCCTGGCCGACGCGCACCAAGCACGCCGTGACGGAGCGCACCATCTGGTGGCAGAACGCCTTGCCCTCGACGCGCACCACGACGAGCCCGCCAGGCTCGCGCCGGACGGCGAGCAGGTCGATGCGCCGGACGAGGTGCTGGTCGTCCGCCCTTCGGCAGAAGGAGCTGAAGTCGTGCTCGCCCAGCAGATGGGCTCCCCCGGCTTCCATGGCGTCCACGTCCAGCGCGGGCGGTCCCACGTGCCAGGTGTCGTGGCGCCACAGCGGCGCCATGGAAGCCGGGGGAGCCCATCTGC
>DATMKC010000366.1:0-9860 GCA_035553555.1 Egibacteraceae bacterium
CCTGGTGACCGAGCTGTTCGTCGCCGCGCAGGGCGGCGACGAACAGCTCGGTCACCAGGCACGCGACCATCTCGGCCACGTCGGCGCGCTTGGAGCCCAGGGATGAGCCCGCGTCGACGAGCGTGATGGTCCCGCCCGTGACGGCCGGCGGCAGCCCGTTGTCGGCCAGCTCGAACAGGGGCAGGTTCAGGAACGTGATCGCCTCCTGCTCGCCGGATACCACCGCCACGTGCAGCGTCTCGGGGGCGAACGGCGTCGACGTGCGGCTGCGCACCTCGGCCTTGGGGATGCCGCTGGCGCCGGCCGGGTCCTCGACGTCGGGCACGGGGGCCAAAGGCTGGCGGTAGCGGAAGAACCAGGCCTCGTCCTGCATGAGGACGTCTTCAGCCGTCTGGGGCGTCTGGGCGGTGGCGATCATCAACGGCGTGACGACCAGCAGAGCCGCGAAGACAGCACCCAGCAGGGCGACGGTTCGGCTGAGCAGACGGCGCATGGTGTTCATCCTCGGGTCTGGCCACCGGTGGCACACCGGCGGCGTCGTCTGGACAGTCCTACCCTGTCCAACGAGGCAGGTACTATGAAGGATTCGCTAGTCCCTACTACGGTACCAGGGGCCTTCGCGCTTACGGAACGATTCGCCCCCGCGCGTTCCACGTCCCAATCTACCGGACATTCCGGGTGCTTGCGTGGGAGTCGGCCCGGGCTCACCCGCGCACCAGGCGCACGAACCGGCGCTTGCCCACCTGGAGCACCCGGCCGGCCAGCTCGTCGGCCCGCAACTCGGCGTCGGCGTCGCGCAACGGCTCGCCGTCCAGCCGCACGGCGCCCTGGCCGACCATTCGCCGGGCCTCCGAGCGGCTGGGCACCAGGCCCGCGTCGGCGAGCAGGCTCGGCAGGGGCCACACCGGCTGGGTATCCACCCGGAACTCCGGGATGTCCTCCGGGATGCCGCGCTCCTTGAACTGCACGTCGAAGCGCGCCTCCGCCGCCTCGGCCGCCTGGGCCGAGTGGTACATGCGCACGATCTCGCGCGCCAGGCGCCGCTTGGTCTGCCCGGGGTGCAGCGAGCCGTCGGCGAGGCCCGCGGCGATGGCGTCCACCTCGTCGGGGGCGAGGTCGGTGGCCAGCCGGAAGTACTTCACCATGAGCTCGTCGCGGATCGACATCGCCTTGCCGAACATCTCGGCCGGGTCCTCGACGATGCCGATCGTGTTGCCGGAGGTCTTGGACATCTTCGCGGAGCCGTCCAGGCCCTCCAGCAGGGGCATCGTCAGGACGCACTGCGGGTCCTGGCCCGCGGCGGACTGCAGCTGGCGTCCCACCAGCAGGTTGAAGGTCTGGTCCGTGCCGCCCAGCTCCACGTCGCTGCGCAGGTGCACCGAGTCCTGGCCCTGCAGCAGCGGGTACAGCAGCTCGCTCACGGCGATCGGCTTGCCCTCGCGGTAGCGCTTGGCGAAGTCGTCGCGCTCCAGCATCTGCGCCACGGTGGCCTGCGCGGTGAGCCGCAGCACGTCCGCCATGCCCATCGGCTCCAGCCAGTCGGTGTTGTCGACCACCTCCAGGCGCTCGGGCAGCAGCACCTTGCCCACCTGGTCCAGGTAGGTGCGCGCGTTGTCGGCGACCTGCTGGGCCGTGAGCGCCGGTCGCGTGACCGAGCGGCCGCTGGGGTCGCCCACGCGCGCCGTGAAGCCGCCGACGATGAGCACGGCGGTGTGCCCGAGGTCCTGGAACTGGCGCAGCTTGCGCAGCACCACGGTGTGGCCGATGTGGAGGTCCGGGCTGGTGGGGTCCATGCCGAACTTGACCCGCAGCGGCGGCCGCTTGCCGGTGGCGGCCTCGGTGACCTTGCGCGCGAACTCCTCGGCGGGCAGGACCTGCTCCGCGCCGTCCAACAGGACGCGCAGCTGCTCGGCGGCGGTGTGCTGGCTCGTCATGACGCGCAAGCGTACCTATGCGCCGCCGCACGCCCATGCCGGCCCGGCGCCCGTAGCATCGGGGGCATGCGCCGTCGCGTCGTGCTCTGGGTCCTGGCCGCGGTGACGCTGCTGGCCCTGGCGGGCGGCGCGGCCGCCTGGCGGGCGGCGCACGCCCCCGTGACGCTGCCGCCGCCGGCCGCCTCCAGCCAGATCCTGGCCGCCGACGGCTCGGTGCTGGCGACGCTGCACGGCGAGCAGGACCGCGTGCCCGTGCCGCTGGAGCGGGTGCCGAAGGTGCTGCGCGACGCGGTGATCGCCGCCGAGGACGCGCGCTTCGCCGACCACGGCGGCGTGGATCTGCGCGCGACGCTGCGGGCGCTGTGGCGCAACATCCGCGCCGGCGAGGCGACGCAGGGCGGATCGACGATCACCCAGCAGCTCGCCAAGAACCTGGTGACCGGCGCGGAGCCCACCCTGGGCCGCAAGCTGCGCGAGGCGTGGACGGCGGTGCGCATCGAGGCGTCGCTGTCCAAGGACGAGATCCTGGAGCGCTACCTCAACACCGTGTATTTCGGCGGCGGCGCCTACGGGGTGCAGGCCGCTTCCCAGCGCTGGTTCGCCAAGGACGTCGACGACCTGGAGCTGCCCGACGCGGCGCTGCTGGCGGGGCTGCTGCGGGCCCCGTCCGGGGCCGACCCGGTGCGCCACCCCGAACGCGCGCGGCGTGCCCGCGCGCGCGTGCTCGACCGCATGGTCGCCGAGGGGCTGGTCGGCCGGGCGGAGGCCGAGGCGGTGCGCCGCGCGGACCTCGGCGTGGTGGAGACGCCGCCGGACTGGCGCGCGCCGTGGTTCGTCGACCACGTGCTCGACACGCTGCGGGACGACGACCGCTTCGCCGCGCTCGGCCAGGACGCCGACGCGCGCCTGGACCGGCTGTTCCGCCAGGGCCTGCGCGTGGAGACGACGCTGGACCCGGTGTGGCAGGCCGCGGCCGAGCGCGCCGTGCGCGAGGTGGTGCACGAGCCCGGCGACCCGTACGCGGCCGTGGTGGCCGTCGACCCGCGCGACGGCGCGCTGCGCGCCCTGGTGGGCGGTCGGCGCTACGGCGACCCGGGCGACCCCGTCAGCCGCTTCAACCTGGCCACGCGCGGCCGACGCCAGGCGGGCTCGGCGTTCAAGCCGCTGGTGCTGGCGGCGGCGCTTTCGCGCGGGCACACCCTGGACGACCGCTTCCCGGCCGGCCGGTCCGTGTCCATCGCCCTGCCCGGCGACGTGGCGCCGTGGGTGGTCCGCAACTACGACGAGCGCGCGTACGGGGAGCTGGCCCTGCGCGACGCGACACGGCTGAGCGTGAACACGGTCTACGCGCGGCTGGTCATGGACGTGGGCGCGGAGGCCGTCGCGGAGCTCGCGCGCGTGGCCGGGGTGGGCCGGCCCCTGCGCCCGTACCCGTCGATCGCGCTGGGCACGCAGGAGGTCACGCCGCTGGAGATGGCGGCGGTGCAGGCCACCTTCGCCGCCGGAGGCGTCCGCCGGCCGGTGGTGGCCGTGCGCCGCGTCACCGACGCCGGCGGGGCGGTGCTGTACGAGGCCGAGCCGGCGCGCGGCCGGCGGGTGCTGCCGGAGGGCGTGGCCGCCCTGGTGACGGAGGCCCTCCAGGACGTCGTGCGCCGCGGCACCGGGCAGGCCGCCGCGATCGGCAGGCCCGTCGCCGGCAAGACCGGCACGACGCAGAACTGGGCGGACGCGTGGTTCGCCGGCTACACGCCTCGGCTGGCCGCCGCGGTGTGGGTCGGCTTCCCGCAGGCGGCCGAGCCGATGACCCCGCCGCGCACCCGCGAGCGCGTGGAGGGCGGCGGCTGGCCCGCGGAGATCTTCGCGGCGTTCGCGGACGCGGCGCTGTCCGGCGTCCCCGCCGGCGAGTTCGCCGCGCCCCCCGGCGGGGTGGTGCGGGTGGAGGTGGACCGCACGCGCAACTGCCTGCCCAACGCCTACACCCCGCAGGAGCTGGTCGAGCTGCGCTCCTACGTGCCCGGCAGCGAGCCCACCGAGCACTGCACCGAGCCGAGCGGCCCGTACGACGCGCGCGTGCCCGACGTGGTGGGCCTGCCGTTCGAGGCCGCGGCGCGCCTGCTCGGCGGCGAGGGCCTGCTGGTGGCGCGCAGGGCGGAGCTGCGAGCGGACCTGCCGCCGGGCCGCGTGGTGCGCCAGTCCCCCGACGCGGACAGCCCGCTGTCACCGGACCCCGCGCTGCGCCCGCCGGTGACGGTGTGGGTGTCCGCGGGCGCGGAGGTGACCGTGCCGGACGTGCTGGGGCTGGAGCTGGAGCGCGCGGTCGCCGAGCTGGAGGGCCGGGGGCTGCTGGTGCAGGTGCGCCAGGAGTGTCCCGGCGCCGGACGGGACTGCTCGGGGGCGCGCCTGCGCCCCGGCACCGTGTGGGAGCAGTCTCCCGACGCCGGCCGCCGCGTGCATTTCGGCGCGCAGGTCACCCTCTTCGCCTACCCCGCCTGAGGGTGGCGCTTGTACGGCGAGGCCCAGGGCGAGCCGGGGACCACGAAGCGCCAGGGCGTGTCGAAGCCGGCGGCCACGCCGGTGCGCGGCGTCGCCGCCACCTGGGGCCGCGCGCCGTCGTCGGCCAGGTACAGCACGCCGCCGGAGCACAGGTCCGCGCCGCTCCAGGACCCGTCCAGGCCGTACGCCTGCGCCAGCCGCGCCGGGCCGCGCAGCAGGTCGCGGTCCCTGGCGCCGCCGCGGCGCGCGCGCATCAGCTCGGTGTTCTCCAGCGGCTCGGCTGCGCGCAGCAGCACCCCCTGGCCGTGACCCGGCGTGCCCGTCACCGTGTTCAGGCACCAGTGCATGCCGTAGGTGAAGTACACGTAGGCGTGCCCGGGCGGGCCGAACAGCGGCGCGTTGCGCGCCGTCTGCCCCCGGTAGGCGTGGCACGCCGGGTCGTCCTGGAGGTAGGCCTCCACCTCGACGATGCGCGCCACCAGGCCCTGGTCCTCGCGCACCAGCAGCTTGCCCACCAGCTCCGGCGCCACCGCCGTCGCCGGGCGGGCGAAGAAGGCCCGCTCCAGCCGCTCGGTCATGCGCCGGACCGTTCGCGCTTGGCGCGCACGAACGCGAGCAGGCCGTCCAGGTCCCGGCAGTTGAGGATCTGCGCCGGCGTGGCCCAGCCGCGCTGCGCGGTCGCCACGCCGTAGCGCATCAGGTCCAGGTCGCCGACGCGGTGGGCGTCACAGGAGATCGCCAGCGTGGCGCCGCCCTCGACGGCGCGCCGCACCATGTCGCCGGACAGGTCCAGGCGCGCGGGGTGCGCGTTGACCTCCAGGGCCGTGCCCGTGCGCACGGCCGCCTCCACCACCGCCTCCAGGTCGATCTCGTAGCCGGGCCGCCGGCCGATCTTGCGCCCGGTGGGGTGGCCGATGACGTTGACCGCCGGGTGCTCCATCGCCCTGACGATGCGCGCCGTCTGCTCCTCGCGCGGCCTGGGGAAGTGCGAGTGCACGCTGGCGACCGTGAAGTCGTAGCCGAGCAGGAAGTCCTCGTCGTAGTCCAGCGAGCCGTCGATGCCGATGTTCAGCTCGGCGCCGTGCAGGATGCGCATGCCGGGGAAGCGCTCCTGCAGCCGGGCGACCTCCTCGCGCTGGGCCAGCATGCGCTCGCGCGACAGCCCGTTCATGGTGAGGTTCTCGGCGTGGTCGGTGAGCGCGTAGTAGGCGTAGCCCTTCGCGGCCGCCGCCTCCAGCAGCTCCTCCAGGGTCGCCTTGCCGTCGCCGGACCAGTCGCTGTGGCCGTGCAGGTCCCCGCGCACGTCCTCCAGGCGCACCACCGGGGGCAGGCGCCCCTCCGCCGCCGCGTCGACCTCGCCGGTGTCCTCCCGCAGCGTCGGCGGCACCCACTGCAGGCCCAGGGCGGCGTAGACGTCCTCTTCCGTGGCGCCGGCCACCAGCTCGCCGGACTCCTTGGCGAACAGCCCGTACTCGTTGAGCGTCAGGCCGCGGCGCACGGCGCGTTCGCGCACGCGCACGTTGTGCTCCTTGGAGCCGGTGAAGTAGGCCAGCGCCGCGCCGAACTCCTCGCGCGCGACCACGCGCAGGTCGACCTGCAGCCCGCGCACGGTGAGCACGCTGGTCTTGCGCTCCCCCGCCGCGATGACCTTGACCACCAGGTCGCTGTCGCGCAGGGCCGCCATGACGGGCGCCGGGCCGTCGGCGGACACCAGGATGTCGACGTCGCCGATGGTCTCGCGCATGCGCCGCAGGCTGCCCGCCGTCTCCACCCGGTGGACGCCCGGCAGCGGCGCCAGGCGCGCGCACAGCTCGTCGGCGACGGCCAGCGCCTCCTCCACGGGGATGCGCTTGTCCTGCTTCGCGCCGGCGCGCTCCAGCGACTCGCGCAGGTTCTGCACGCTCTTGGGGCCCAGGCCGGGGATGCCCTTGAGCTCGTCGCGCTCCAGCGCGGCACGCAGCGCCTCCACGCTGTCGATGCCGAGCGCCTCGTGCAGCGCGCGGATGGTCTTGGGCCCCAGGCCGGGGACGCGCACCAGCTCGGTGAAGCCCGGCGGCACCTGCGCCTTGAGCTCGTCGAGCATGCCGATGGCGCCGGTGTCGCGGAACTCGGCGATCTTCCTCGCGGTGGCGGCGCCGATGCCCTTGAGCTTGGCGATCTCTGCGTCGGAGAGCTCCGCCAGGTCCACGGGGCATGCCGAGATCGCCCCGGCGGCGCGCTCGTAGGCGCGCACGCGGAAAGGGTCCGCGCCGTCGAGCTTGAGCAGGGTGGCGATCTCGGAGAAGCGCCGCGCCACCTCGTCGTTGAGCCAGGGCATGCCCACAATGCTAGGTCGCGCGCCGCCGTGCGGGCCGCGCGGCTAGCATCCCGCCATGCCCGGCCCCGACTCCGACCTTGGCCACGACCTCGTCGCCCATCTGTACGCGGCCGCCCTGCGGCTGATGCACGAGCACCAGCAGGCGTTCCTGCCGCTGAACAAGGTGCAGGAGCAGCTCGGCTGGGACGACGAGTCCCTGGGGCGCGTGGTGGACCACTGCGTCCGGGAACGGCCCGCCATCACGCTGCCGGGCGCGCCGAGCGCGCTGACCGCCGACTGGATGGACGACGGCGACCGCCCGGCCTACGGCCGCAGCGGCGTGCGCTTCATCGGGATTCGTCCCGCAGCGCCGGGGTGAGCGCCGCGGCGGGCTCGAGCCCTTCCGGGCTGCGCGCGCCGGGCACCATCATGAGCACCAGCACCACGCCCGCGCCGACCCCGGACGCGGCCAGCAGCACCTCCCGCGCCCCGGAAACCTCCGCGAGCCGGCCCGCCACCACGAACGACAGCGGCATGGCGCCCAGGGCCGCCATCCAGTCCAGGCTCGACACGCGGCCGAGCAGCCGGCGCGGCACCTGCCGCTGCAGCGTCGTGGTCCACACGATGTCGGTGAAGGTGAACATCGCGTTCAGGAGCACGGCGGCGAGCACGCCCTGCCACAGGCTGCGCATCGCCCCGTACATCGCCAGCAGCGCGATGCCGAGCGCCTGGGCGAGGTACATGGCGGTCATCGCGCGCCGGGGGATGCCGCGCTGGCCGACCAGCAGCGCCATGAGCACCGAACCGCCGCCTCCGGCGGCCAGGACGGCGCCCAGGAAGTAGGCGGCCTGCCGCTGCGTGAGCCCCAGGTCGTTCTTGACGACGTACGGCAGCAGCATGTCGACCGGACCCGTGAAGGCCAGCAGGCCCGCGGCCGAGGCGATCAGCCACACCCAGCACCAGCGGTGGCTGCGCACGAAGCGCAGGCCCTCCGCGACGGTGCGCAGCGAGCCCGGCGGCGACGCGGCCGCGTCGGCGTCAATGTCAGCGGTGCGCCGCGGCAGGCGGGACAGCAGCGCGGCCGACACCAGGAACGTGCCGGCGTCGACGAGAAACGCCGGGCCCGTGCCGAACGTGCCCACCAGCAGGCCGCCCGCGGCCGGTCCCAGCAGCCGCACCATCGCGGGCCGCGCGACGCCCAGGAAGGCGTTCGCCCGCGCGAGCTCCCCCGTGGGCAGCAGGTCCGGGACGATGGACGTCATCGCCGGGTTGAAGAACGCGTTGGAGGCGCCCACCACGGCCCCCACCACGCCGAAGTGCCACAGCTCCAGCGAGCCGTTGAGCGACAGCGCCCCGGCGCCGAGCAGCGCCGCCCCTCGCAGGAGGTCCGCGGCGATCATGATGCGGCGGCGTTCGAAGCGGTCGACCGCCCACCCGCCGACCAGCAGCATCAGCAGCTGGGAGGTGGTCCACACGGCGCCGACGACCGCCATGGCGGTCGGGATGTTGCTGATGGCGTAGACCTGCAGCGGCAGCGCGACCAGGAACACCCCGTCGCCGAACAGGCTCACCAGCGACCCGGCCGCCAGGCGGCGGTACGCCGCGTGGCGCAGCGGGCGCAGGATCGCGGGAAGGCTCCGCTGCCGCATCCCGCCCGGCCCCCGCTCCTGATCCACGCGCTTCCCTCGTCGTCCCGCCAACGTCAGCCACCGCGCGGCGCGAACGCGCGCGGATCCTCATGATGCCCGCTCGAACCGGCTCCGCGACAGACACAAACGGGGGATTGACGCCTCCTCACCGCCTGCCGGGCGTCAAAATCAGCCGTCCAGCAGCGCTCGCAGGCCCGCGAGCTGTGCCCGAAGGGGCTCCGGCGCCGGTCCCAGCGAGGCGCCCCGGCGGACCACCGCGGCGTCCGGGCGCAGCAGGTCCAATGGTGCGTCCTGTAGCTCCGGGAACACCGTGACGAGATTCTTGCGCTTGACCTCGTCGAGCTCCAGGCCGCGTCGCTCGCATTCGCTGACGAAGGCCCCGACGCGCTCGTGCGCCTGGCGGAACGGGACGCCGCGCTGCACCAGCGCCTCGGCGAGGTCGGTGGCCAGCGCGAAGCCCCCGTGCGCGGCGGCGCGCAGGCGGTCCTTGTCGAAGGCCAGCGAGCGCACGGTGCCGGCCATGGCCGGCAAGGCCACCCGCAGGGTGTCGACGGCGTCGAACACCGGCTCCTTGTCCTCTTGGAGGTCCCGGTTGTACGTCAGGGGCAGGCCCTTGAGCGTTACCAGGAGGCTGACCAGGTCGCCGATGAGCCGGCCGGTCTTGCCGCGCACGAGTTCGGCCACGTCCGGGTTGCGCTTCTGCGGCATGATCGAGGAGCCGGTGGAGAACGCGTCGCCCACGCGCGCCCAGCCGAACTCGGTGGAGCTCCACAGCACGATCTCCTCGCCCAGGCGCGACAAGTGGACGCCCGCCATGGCGGCGGCGGCCAGGAACTCCACGGCGAAGTCACGGTCGGCCACGGCGTCCATGGAGTTCTCGGCCGGCCGATCGAAGCCGAGCGCGTCGGCGTAGCGGGCGGGGTCCAGGCCGAGCGTGAGGCCCGCCAGCGCGCCGGCGCCGAGCACGGACACGTCCATGCGCCGCGCGGCGTCGGTCAGCCGGCCCGCGTCGCGCTGCAGCGCCCAGGCGTGCGCGAGCAGGTGATGGCCGAGCGCGACGGGCTGGGCCCGCTGCAGGTGCGTGTAGCCCGGCGCGATCCAGTCGAGGACCTCCTCGGCCTTGTCGGCCAGGGCTCGCTGCACGGAGCGGACGCCGTCGAGCAGCTCCGCGATGGCGTCGCGCAGGTACAGGCGCAGGTCGTTGCAGATCTGGTCGTTGCGGCTGCGCCCGGCGCGCAGGCGGCCGCCCGCCTCGCCGCACAACTCCACCAGGCGGCGCTCGACGGCGCCGTGCAGGTCCTCGTCGTCGTCGAGGAAGGCGAACGTGGACGCCTCGAACTCGCCGGCCACGACGTCCAGCGCCCCCATGATCGCCGCGTGGTCCTCGGCCGTCAGCAGTTCCAGGCGCCGCAGCTCGTCGGCGTGCGCGCGCGACCCGGTGATGTCGTACGGCCACAGCCGCGCGTCGAAGTGGACGCTGCGGCCGAG
>DATMKC010000367.1:0-3891 GCA_035553555.1 Egibacteraceae bacterium
GGCGTCGTCGGTCAGCCGCAGCCACACGCCCCGGCGCGGCGACTTGTCGCGGCGGTTGAAGCGGGGGCGGTGCGCGTGGATCAGCCGCAGCTCGCGCACGGCCGCCTCCAGCGGCGTCGGGCAGACCCAGTGGTCGACCGCCTCGGCCTCCTTCATGAGGTCGGCGATCTTGCGGCGGTCGTCGGAGCCGAAGTACTGGCGCACGCGGGCGCGCAGGTCCGTGGCCTTGCCGACGTAGAGGACCTCGCCGGAGGAGGAGCGGAACGCGTACACCCCCGGCGCCTGCGGCAGTCCGTCCGCGAGGCCGCGCCGCGCCTTGAACAGCGGCGCGTTGCGCACGCGCGAGAACTGGACCAGGTCCTCCAGCGTGAGCACCCCGAACGAGCCGGCGCGCTCCAGCAGCCCGTGGAAGACCTCCACGGTGGCGCGGGCGTCCGCCAGCGCGCGGTGCACCGGACGGGTGCGGCAGCGGAAGAACTCGGCCAGCGTGGCGAGCTTGACGTTGCGCACCTCGTCGCGCACCAGGCGCCGCGCGAGCGCCGCCGTGCACACCACCGGCGCGTCCAGGCGCGGGTAGCCCAGGCGCTCCAGGTTGGCGTTCAGGAAGCCCAGGTCGAAGCCGGCGTTGTGCGCGACGAACGCCGCGCCGCGGGAGAACTCCAGGAAGGAGGGCAGCACGCCCGCGATGGAGGGCCACCCCGCCACGACGGCGTCGGTGATGCCGGTCAGCGCCGCGATGGACGCGGGGATCGGCAGGCCGGGGTCCACCAGGGTGTGGAACTCGCCGGTGACCTCGCCGCCCTGGATCCGCACCGCGCCGATCTCGGTGATCGCGCTCGCGCGCGCCGAGCCGCCGGTGGTCTCCAGGTCGACCACCACGAACGGCACCTGGTGCAGGGCGACGCCGAGATCGGCGAGCGACAGCTGTGCGGCCATAAGGCCGCGCAGCATACCGAACAAATGTTCGCCACGCCGGCAGGCCGGCCGGTGCGGCGCGGACCGGCCCGTCCGTCAGGCGGCGTCGGCGTCCTCCGCGGCCACCTGCCGCACGATCCGGCGGCGGCGGGACTCCTTGAGCCCGCCCCACACGCCGAACCACTCGCCGCGTTGCACGGCGTCCTCGAAACAGTCCTTGCGAACCGGGCAGTGCCCGCAGATGCGCAGGGCGGCGCGCACGCTGGTGGGCTCGTTGGAGTAGAACAACTCCACGTCTTGCCCTCGGCACGCGGCCCGGAGCGCCCAGTTGGCGTCTCTCATCGCCCCCTCCGTTCTCCCTGCGCCGGACGGCCGGGCCCGCGCGGCGGTGCGGGCATCGGCATGGCTCACACCACGCGCGCGGTGGCGGCGGCACGGGGAAACGCGATCCGTATACTCGTCTCGCCATGACGCCATCGCCGCAAGCCCCGCCCCTGAGCACCGGTGACGCACCGGTGACCAGAAACGGCGCCACTGGCAGGGATGTCTCTCTCTTGGACGCCGCAAGCCGCCGGTTTGTTGCCGTCGGTATCGCAAAAACGACTATGGAGGACATCGCACGCGAAGCGGGCGCGGGGAAAGCGACGCTGTACCGGTACTTCCCGAACAAGGCCGCGGTGGTCGACGCGCTGGTGCGCCGGGAGAACGAGCGCTTCACGCGGCGCCTGACCCGGGCGGTCACCGACGGCGACGGCGCGGCCGGCAAGATCGAGGCCGCCTTCGTGGCGGCGCTGGACTTCCTGCGCTCCCACCCGATGCTGAACAAGAGCCTGCGCGAGGAGCCGGACGTGCTCCTGCCGTACCTCACCCTGCGCTCCGGGCCCATGGTGGAGACGGGCATGCGCATCTTCGCCGGCGTCATCCAGGAGGGCGTGCGCTCCGGCGAGCTGCGCCCGGTGCATCCGGAGTGGGCCGCCGAGACCCTGTTCCGACTGGTCATGAGCTTCTTCAGCCTTCCGCCACTGGCCATCCGCGTGGACGACCCGGAGCAGGTGCGCCAGTACGCGCACGGCCTGGTGGCCGGCACGCTGGCGGCGCGGCCGACGTCGCCGTCGCGCGGGCGGGGGCGCTGAGCAGCCGATGAGCGTGCTCCTGCGCGACCTCGACGACGGCGTCTGCACGCTGCGCCTGAACCGGCCGGAGGCGCTGAACGCGCTGTCGGGCGAGATGGCGACGCGGCTGCGCGAGGCCCTGGCGGAGGCCGAGGCCGACGACGCGGTCCGCTGCGTGGTGCTCACGGGCGCGGGCAGGGGTTTCTGCGCGGGCGCCGACCTGGGCCACATCGCCGCCGAGTTCGGTTCGGCGGCGCAGGCGGGAGGCGCGCCGAGCTCGGCTGTGGTGCTGGAGGCGATCCGGCGCCACTCCGTGCCGCTGGTGGACGCGCTGCTGGGCTTCTCCAAGCCGCTGGTCGCCGCGGTGAACGGTCCGTGCGCGGGAGCCGGCATGGGCCTGGCGCTGGGCGCCGACGTGATCGTCGCGGCGGAGTCGGCCACGTTCACGGTGGTGTTCACGCGCCGCGGGCTGGTGCCGGACTACGGGGTCACCCACCTGCTGCCGCGGCTGGTGGGCCTGCGGCTGGCCCGGCAGCTGTGCCTGCTGGCCGACGCGGTGCCCGCGGGCGAGGCGCTGCGCATGGGGCTGGTCAGCGAGGTCGTGGCGGACGCGGAGCTGGACGCCGCGGCCGGCCGCTGGGCCAGGCGCTTCGCCGAGGGGCCCGGCGTGGCGCTGCGGCTGACCAAGCGCCTGCTGGCCGAGAGCTTCGAGCTGGATGCCCGCCAGGCGGTGGAGCGCGAGTTCGCCGCCCAGGCGCTGGCCATGACCACGGCCGACGCGATCGAGGGCGTGGCCGCCTTCCTGGACAAGCGCGCGCCCCGGTTCACCGGCCGCTGACGTGGCCGACCGCGACCGCGACGAGCTGGGGCGGCCACGCAACGCCAGGCCGCGGGACCGCACCGGCCGCCCCCTGTCGCGCGGCGCGCCCGACGCGATGGCGGACCGCCAGGAGCCCGACGAGGTGGTGCGCGACATCGGCGACGCCCTGCGCCGGGCGGTGGACCTGGTCGACGGCGGCCGGCTGTTCGAGGCGCACGAGTTCCTGGAGTGGGTGTGGAAGTCGCCCGATGTGGCGGCCGCCGACCGCGACTTCTGGAAGGGCGTGACGCAGGTGGTGGTGGCCGGCGTGCACCAGCAGCGCGGCAACGCCTCCGGGGTGGCGCGCCTGGCGTCGCGCGGCGCGGCCCTGCTGCGCGGCTACCCGCCGGGCCACCGCGGCGTCGACACGGTGGCGCTGCTGGCCGACGCCGAGCGCCTGCTGGCCGCGGCGGACGGGCCGGACCCGGCCGAGGCACTGCGCCGAGTTGCGCCGCCCCGCCTCCGGCTGCTTGCCTAGCGTCTGCTCACCTAGCATCTGCTCACAGTGAGCAGTTCCTCCGATATCGCGCCGCGCGCCGCCCCGAGGAGTGACGACGACATGGATCTGGCCGCCGGCCTCGAGCCCGGCAAGCGCTTCCGCTGCGGCGCGTGCGGCAACCTCACCCGCTTCGACGTGCTGGCGCGCGAGCGCGTGCGCCGCTTCTGGCACGTCGACCTGTCCGGCGAGGGCGCGGCGGACGAGGAGGAGCTGCTGGAGCGCGAGGTCGAGTCCGTGGCCTGCCGCTGGTGCGGCTCCGCCGAGCACATCGAGGTCGTGGACGCGCCGGGCGCCGCCGAGGCGTCCTGACGCCGCGGCGGCCGGGGGACTGTCACAGCCGGGTCGTACGGTCGTCGCATGCTGATCGACTGTGATGCCTGCGCCCTGAAGGACAGCGACGCCTGCGGCGACTGCGTGGTGACCTTCCTGGTCGAGCGCCCCGAGGGCGCCATCGTGTTCGACGTGGAGGAGGAACGCGCGCTGCGCAGCCTCCAGCGGGCGGGCCT
>DATMKC010000368.1:0-5414 GCA_035553555.1 Egibacteraceae bacterium
TGATCCTGTTCTCCGGCGACGACCCGGCGCCGCAGGTGAGCCCCGCCTCGGCAAGCGTCGCCAGCACCGGCGCCGGGTCGTCGCCGGAGAACAGGATCACGGTCGCCTTGAGCACCTCGGTGCGCGCAAGGTCCAGCGCGCCGGCGTCGCCGTCCGGGTCCCGGCGCAGCAGCTCCCAGTGGCGCTGCGCCTCCCGCCTGCGGTCGGTCACCCAGTAGCCGTCGCCGGCGTAGAACTCGGCGTACAGGCCGTGCCCGGCGCACAGGTCGCGCAGGACCGCGCGCGCCTGCGGCGGCAGCGGCCAGGCCTCCAGGATCGCGCCGTCGGCCCACACCTCGGCGCCGTTGTGCACCACGTGCGGGCCCTCGGCGCCGAGGCGCGCGATCAGGTCCGCGACCGCGTGCGGCATGCGGCCGGTGGCCACGCCGACGCGCAGGCCCGCCGGGCCGCACGCCGCCGCGGCCTCCAGCACGGCCTGGGTGGGCACGTGGGACTCGGCCAGCAGGGTGCCGTCGACGTCGGCCACCAGGTAGCGCGGCGGCGTGGCGGTCCACTCGGCGAAGCGGCCGCCGGGGCGCAGTCCATGGGGAAGCTCGAGCATGTCGGCCCCGACGATACGGCACGGGCCGCGCCCTCCTAGAATCGCCGGCATGGCACTCGTCGAGCAGATCCAGTCAGACCTCACCGCCGCGATGAAGGCGCGTGACACCGAGACCACCGCGACGCTGCGGATGGTGATGGCGGCCGTGAAGAACGCGCGCGTCGCCCCCGGCCAGCAGGGCGAGATCAGCGACGCCCAGGCGCTGGACATCCTCGCCAAGGAGGCGAAGAAGCGCGCCGAGGCCATCGAGGCGTACACCCAGGCGGGCCGCCAGGAGCTGGCCGACAAGGAGCAGGCGGAGCTCGCGGTCATCCAGCGCTATCTGCCTCAGCCGCTCACCGAGGACGAGGTCCGCGCCATCGTGGAAGAGGCGATCGCGGCCACCGGCGCCAGCGGCCCGGGCGACATGGGCAAGGTCATGGGCGCCGTGACGCCCCAGACCAAAGGCCGCGCCGACGGCCGCCTCGTCAGCACGATGGTGAAGGACCGCCTCGCGGGTGCCTGACGGTCCTGCGGCGCGGCCCAGTACGAGTCCGCCACCCCCTCTCGCGAGGGGCCGCAGACTTCGCTAGCTGCCCCGCGTCGCCGGAGTGGCCGTCCCGCCTCGGTGCTTGAGCGCCGTCAAGGCCTCCCCTCGGCCGCCTGTTTCACCGCGCGGTCGAGGAAGTCGAGGAGGGCGGGCTCGACGAGGCGCCAGCGGGTGATCTGCACGTCGTGGCCGCCGTTGGGCACGACCAGCTCTTCGCTCCTGTCGCCCCATAGCTGTCTGAGCTCGGCGTACTGCGCGGGCTCGACGGCCCAGTCGCGGTCGCCGCGGACGAGCAGGACCGGGCAGGTGAGGTCCGCGAAGTCCTCCGCCGTCCGCGACGCGGCGGCGACCTTGGTGGAGTCGCGGCGCAGCACGTCGCGCCAGGCGTCCGGCCCTCCCAGCGGCGCGTGCACCTTGGACAGGTAGCGCGACCACAGCGGGTTGGCCGCCTCGAACGTCTCCGGCTCGAACTGCCTGCGCCACTTCTCCAGGCCCGCATGCTCACGCACGCTCACGCCGATCGCCGTGAGCGAGGCGAACAGCTCCGGGCGGTCCGCCGCGATCGTCATGGCGACGTGGCCGCCCATGCTGAAGCCCGCCACGTGCACGGGCGGGCCAAGCTGCTCCAGCAGGTCGGTGACCGGGCCGACGTGGCAGCCCATGCCGTAGTCGACGCCCCCGGCAAGCGGCGTGCGGCCGTGCCCGGGCAGGTCGGGGAGATAGACCCGGAAGCGCTCCGCCAGGGCGGGCACCAGCTTGGACCAGTGCGAACGCCCGGTGCCGATGCCGCCGTGCAGCAGCACCAGGCTCGGCGCGCCGTCCGGCCCCTCGATCTCGGTGTGCATGCCCTGCACGCTACCCTGGCGCGTCGCTCCCCCTTCACCCAGCGAGAGGTTCGCGCGCACATGGCACTGCAGGTCGGCATCGTCGGGCTGCCCAACGTGGGCAAGTCCACCCTGTTCAACGCCGTCAGCGCCGCCGGCGCCGAGGCGGCCAACTACCCGTTCGCCACCATCGAGCCCAACGTCGGTGTGGTGGCGCTGCGCGACGAGCGCCTGGACACGCTCGCGCGCCTCAACCGCTCCGCCAAGGTGGTGCCCACCAGCGTGGAGTTCCTCGACATCGCCGGTCTGGTGAAGGGCGCCAGCCAGGGCGAGGGCCTGGGCAACCAGTTCTTGAGCCACATCCGCGAGGTCGACGCGATCGTGCACGTGGTGCGCTGCTTCGACGACCCCGACATCGTGCACGTGGACGGCAGCGTGGACCCGGTGCGCGACATCGAGGTCATCGACACCGAGCTCATCCTCAAGGACCTGGAGACGGTCGAGAAGCGCGCGCAGCGCAGCGGCAAGGCCGCGCGCGTCGGCGACAAGGACGGCATGCGCGAGGCCGAGGTCGTCGCCGCCCTGAGCGCGCACCTGGAGGGCGGCAGCCCCGCGCGCACGTTCGCGTTCACCGAGGACGACCGCGTGCTGCGCCGCGAGCTCGCGCTGCTCACCGACAAGCCCGTGCTGTACGCGGCGAACGTGGCGGAGTCCGACCTGCCTGATGGGAACGCCTACGTCGACCAGGTGCGGGCCGTCGCCGAGAAGGAGGGCGCAACCTCAACCACGGGCATGAGCCCGGGGGTCATCGTGGTGTGCGCGGAGGCGGAGGCGCAGATCAGCGAGCTGCCCGAGGACGAGCGCGCGGAGTTCCTGTCGGACCTCGGGCTGGAGCGCAGCGGACTGGACCAGCTCGTCCACGCCGCCTACCGGCTGCTGGGGCTGATCACGTTCTTCACGTCCGGGCCGCAGGAGACCCGCGCGTGGACCGTGCGGCAGGGCACCAAGGCGCCGCAGGCGGCCGGCAAGATCCACGGCGACATCGAGCGCGGCTTCATCCGCGCGGAGACGATCAGTTACGGCGTCTACGCGGAGCTGGGCGGCGAGCAGGCCGTGAAGGACGCCGGCAAGCTGCGCGTGGAGGGCAAGGACTACATCGTCCAGGACGGCGACGTCATGCACTTCCGCTTCAACGTCTAGCCGAATGGTCAGATCGCTTCCGCATACGGAAGCGATCCTCCGCATTGCACATCATCCTCCAGGTTGGAGGAGGGCGGCGAGGCGGCGGTAGTCGCGCTTCACCGACGCGGCGACCATGGGGCGCAGCAGCGGGTCGGCGAGCTTGAAGAACGCGCTGCCCGACCCCCCGACCGTCACCTCGACCCGGCAGGCGTCCGGGCCGGCCGGCTCGACGACGCGGGTCTCCACGATGGGAAACGGGCCCGCCACGCTGCGGAACCGGATCAGGCGACCGGGCTCGTAGGCGTCCACGACGAACTTGGACACGACGTCGCGTCCCAGGAAGTGGGCAACCTGGTCGTAGGTGGAGCCCTCGTCCACCGGAGGCGGCGACGTCCACTCGCAGGAGCGCATGCCCTTCTGGAAGCGGGGGTTGTTCGTCACGTCGGAGACGAACGCGAACACCTCGGCCGCCGGCCGGGCGACCTCCACCGACGTCTCGACCGGCCTCATGCCACCCTCCCCGTCGCCGCGGACGGCGTCATTCAAGCACCCGGCGAATGCGTGACGGCGTACTTGGCGCGCTCCACCGCGACACACGCGTCCTCGACGTAGTCGATGCCCGCCTCCTCGGCGATGCGGCGCGACTCGGGGTGGGCGATGCCGAGCTGCAGGAACACCGCCGGCGCGCCCACCTCGACGGCCTGGCGCACCACGTCCGGGGTGAACTGGGGCCGCCGGAACACGTTCACCAGGTCCACCCGCTCCGGCACGTCGGCGAGCGAGGCGTAGCAGCGCTCGCCCAGCACCTCCTGCCCGGCGTGGTTGGGGTTCACGGGGATAATGCGGAAGCCGGCCTGCTGCATGCGGCGCGGCACCGTGTGGGCGGGCTTGGCGGGGTCGGCGGAGCAGCCCACCACGGCGATGACCCGGGAGCGCTCCAGCAGGGCGCGCATGTCCGTCATGGCGCGCCCCAGTCCGGCCGGGCCGGACGCCCCGGCCAGGTGCCGAAGTCCCACGGGTAGCCGCTGCGCGGCGCGCTGAGCTCGTCCAGGCGCGCCACGTCCTGCTCCGTCAGCTCCAGCGCCGCCGCGGCCAGCGACGCGTCCAGCTGCTCGGGCCGCGTCGCGCCGACGATCGGGACGCAGCGCGGCCGCGTGAGCAGCCAGGCGACGGCCACGGTCGCCGGCTCCACGCCGTGGGCGTCGGCGATCTCGCGCACCGCGTCGAGCACCGCCCAGCCGCGCTCGTCGATGTTGTCCACCCACTGGGCGAAGCGGCCCCGCCCGGCGATGTCCTCGCGGCTCTCCTCGCGGCGGTACTTGCCGGTGAGGAACCCGGCGGCCAGCGGCGACCACGCCAGGATGCCCAGGCCGTTGGCGTACGCGGCGGGCAGGGTCTCGTGCTCGATCAGCCGCTCCACCAGCGACCACTGCGGCTGCAGCGCCACGATGGGGTCCCAGCCGCGGGCCTCCTGGATGCGCGCGGCCCGCTCGATCTGCCAGCCGGTGAAGTTGGACACCCCCACGTGCAGCACCTTGCCGGCGCGCACCATGTCCTCCAGCGTCGACAGGGTCTCCTCCAGCGGCGTGGTCGGGTCCCACGCGTGCAGCTGGTACAGGTCGATCCAGTCCGTGCCGAGCCTGCGCAGGCTGTCGTCCACCGCGCGCGCCAGGTGGCGCCGGCTGGACATGCGGTCGTTGGGACCCGGCCCCGTCACGCCGTGACCCTTGGTGGCGATCACCACCTGGTCGCGCTCGGCGGCCACGATGCGGCCCAGGATCTGCTCGCTGGCGCCCGCGTTGTAGATGTCGGCGGTGTCGAAGAACGTGCCGCCCGCGGCGCGGAAGCGCTCGACGATCGCGCGCGAGGTGGCCTCGTCGGCGGCGCCGCCGAAGGTCATGGTGCCCAGGCACAACTCGCTGACGACGAGGCCGGTCCGCCCGAGGTAGGTCTGCTCCATGCGGCCAGCATGCCCCCCGGCCCGGCCCGCGCAAAACGGGGCCGCGCGTGTGCGCAGGCGGCGGCGGTACGTACATACGCATACGTCTTTATCCGTACTAGGGGCTAGTCAGGATCAATCTGTCGTGGCACGATTGGTCTGGCAGCCCCCCAGACGGGGGATGTAGGTGCCCCCCACAGGGCGCCGTGGCTGGGGGAACCGGGGAAATCACGCTGGCGGTCGGTCAGCGCGGGCGAGGTGGGTCCGCCGCAAAAGATCCAATGGCATGCGGTACTCCACCTGTTTTTGCAGGGGTCACGCGTTCGCATGACCTTGAGC
>DATMKC010000369.1:0-10728 GCA_035553555.1 Egibacteraceae bacterium
CTCAACGGCCGCGCCATCCCGACGCGCGACGAGCGCGGCCGGCGCATCCTGGACGACAGCTTCCTGCTGCTGTTCCACTCCGGCCACGAGGCGCAGGCGTTCACGCTGCCCTCCGCGCCGAACTGCTCGACTCGTTCGCGCAGTGCCGGCCGCGCCGTGTCCAGCACGACGCCCCACCGCTCGCCCAGCGGCGCGGAGGGCAGCGTGAACGCCTGCGCCTCGTGGCCGGAGTGGAACAGCAGCAGGAAGCTGTCGTCCAGGATGCGCCGGCCGCGCTCGTCGCGCGTCGGGATGGCGCGGCCGTTGAGGAACATGCCCAGCGTGCGCGCGCCCTGGAACGCCCAGTCCTCGTCCGTCATCGCCTCGCCATCCGGCCGGAACCATTCCACGTCGTCGGTGCGTCCCGGCCCCTCGCCGCGGAAGAACTGCCGCCGGCGGAACACCGGGTGGCGGGCGCGCAGCCGCACCAGCCGCCGGGTGAACGCGAACAGCTCCTCCTGGTCGGTGTCCCACTTCCAGTCATACCAGGTGATCTCGTTGTCCTGGCAGTAGGCGTTGTTGTTGCCCTGCTGGCTGCGCCCGAACTCGTCGCCGCCGAGCAGCATCGGCACCCCCTGGCTGAGCAGCAGCGTCGCCAGGAAGTTGCGCCGCTGGCGCCAGCGCAGCGCGGTGACGGCCGGGTCGGTGGTGGGGCCCTCCTCGCCGCAGTTCCAGGAGCGGTTGTGGTCCTCGCCGCCGCCGTCGCCGGGGTTCGCCTCGTTGTGCTTGTGGTTGAACGCGGTGAGGTCGGCGAGCGTGAAGCCGTCGTGCGCGGTGACGAAGTTGATCGACGCGTACGGGCGGCGGCCGGTGTGCTCGTACAGGTCCGCCGAGCCGGACAGGCGCGCCGCGAACTCGCCCAGCCCGCCGATCTCCCCCCGCCAGTAGTCGCGCATGGTGTCGCGGTACTTGCCGTTCCACTCGGTCCACAGGACGGGGAAGTTGCCGACCTGGTAGCCGCCCTCGCCCACGTCCCACGGCTCGGCGATGAGCTTGGTCTGGGAGATCACCGGGTCCTGCTGGATGATGTCGAAGAAGGCGGCCAGCCGGTCGACGTCGTGCAGCTCGCGGGCGAGCGTGGAGGCGAGGTCGAAGCGGAAGCCGTCGACGTGCATCTCCAGCACCCAGTAGCGCAGGGAGTCCATGATGAGCTGGAGCACGTGCGGGTGGCGGGCGTTCAGCGAGTTGCCGGTGCCGGTGTAGTCCATGTAGTGGCGCTCGTCGCCGTCCACCAGCCGGTAGTAGGCGCGGTTGTCGATGCCGCGTAGCGACAGCGTGGGCCCCTGGTGGTTGCCCTCGGCGGTGTGGTTGTAGACCACGTCGAGGATCACCTCGAAGCCGGCGGCGTGCAGGTCCTTCACCATCGCCTTGAACTCGTAGACCTGTTCGCCCAGGCTGCCGCGCGCCGCGTACGGCGCGTGCGGCGCGAAGAAGCCGACGGTGTTGTAGCCCCAGGCGTTGCGCAGCCCGTGCTCGACCAGGAAGTGCTCGGAGACGAAGTGGTGCACCGGCTCCAGCTCGATCGCCGTCACGCCCAGCCGGCGCAGGTGGTCCAGCACGGGCGGCGACGCGATGCCGGCGTAGGTGCCGCGTAGCTCCGGCTCGATGTCCGGGTGCAGCATGGTGAGCTGGCGCACGTTGGTCTCGTAGATCACGGTCTGGTTCCACGGCACCTGCGGGTAGCGGTCGTCGCCCCAGTCGAAGAACGGGTTGGCGACCACGGACTTGGGCACGTGGGCGGCGCTGTCGCGCTCGTCCATGGTGAGGTCGTCCGCGCCGATGCGGTAGCCGAACACCTCGTGCCGCCAGTCCAGCTCGCCGACCAGCGCCTTGGCGTAGGGGTCCAGCAGCAGCTTGTGCGGGTTGAAGCGGTGGCCGCTCGCCGGGTCCCAGGGCCCGTGGACGCGGTAGCCGTAGCGCTGGCCGGGACCGACGCCCGGCAGGTAGCAGTGCCAGATGTAGGCGGTGTGGTCGCGCACCGCGACGCGGGCCTCGTGGCCCTCGGCGTCGAACAGGCACAGCTCGACGCCCTCCGCGCTCTCACTGTAGAGGGCGAAGTTGGTGCCACGGCCGTCCCAGGTGGCCCCCAAGGGATAGGGCCTGCCCGGCCACACATTCACGCGCTGGGTCTCCTGGTGCACGGTGAGGACAGGGTGCGGGCGTAGGCTGCCCGCCATGCGTCCGGCCCAACCGTCTTCAGCGCCAAGACCCGCCCGGCGCGACTGGCTGGGCCCGGGCATCGTGGCCGCCGCCGGCCTGTCGGTGGCTTCCGGATTCGCGCAGTTCGCCGCCACCGCCACGCTGGGCGACGTCGCCGCAGCCTTCGGCGAGACGGCCACCGGGGACTCGCTGGTCGCCCAGGCCGGGCTGGCGGGCAGCACGCTGGGCATCGGCCTGGCCGTCGTCCGCCTCGCGTCGCTGGCGAGCCTGCCGCTGGCCGAGCTCGCGGACCGCCGCGGGCGCCGGGGGGTCCTGCTGGGCGTCGCGGCGGCGGGCCTGGGATTCCGCACGGTGTACGCCCTTGCCGTGATCCCGCTGCTCGGTGTGCCGCTGCTCGCCCGCGCCCTGCCGGAGCCGGAGCGCTACACGCGGCTGCGCACGCAGCTCACCCACGGGCCGCGCCCCCGGCTGTCCGCGCTGGGCCATGTGCCTCGGGCGCTGCGGCCGACGCTGCTGCTGCTGGCGACGCTCACCGCGGCGCTCGCGTTCGTGAGCGGGCCGGTCAACAGCCTGCTGTTCCTGTACGCGGAGCGCATCGTGGGCCTGTCGTCGTCGGTCACCGCCGTGGTGGTGGTCGCCGCGGGCCCGGTTGGTCTGGCGGGGCTGCTCGCCGGGCGCTGGGCGGCGGACCGCTGGGGGCGCCGCCTCACCGCCGGCGTCAGCCAGGCCGTGGTCGCGCTGGCCGGCGTGGCGACCTACCGCGGCGGCGGCGCGTTCACGATCGCCGGTTACCTGCTGTCCATCTGCGCGTCCGGCGCGTTCGGCCCCGCGGCGGCCGCGCTGGCGGCCGAGCTGTTCCCCACGTCGATGCGCGCCACCGCGGCCGGCTGGCTGACCGTGTCCGGGGTGCTGGGCGCGGTGTCGGGGCTGGTGGCCTTCGGCGTGCTGGCCGACGCCGCCGGGTTCGCGCTCGCCGCGCTGGCCGTGGGTGTGCCCGTGGCGCTGATCACGCCGCTGTACGCGCGGCTGCCGGAGACCAGGGGCCTGGAGCTGGAGCAGTCCGCGCCGGAACCGGAGGCCGAGGACGGGCGCGAGCCCCCGCCGGAGCGAGGCTAGGCGCCGTCCGCGCCCGCGTCGCCGCGGGCGGCCAGCACCGGCCCGCGCAGCGCCCGGATCGCCTCGGCGGGCGGCAGCGGACTGGACAGGTAGTCGCCCTGCGCGTAGTGGCAGCCGAGCTCGGCCAGCGCCTCCCAGGTCTCACGCGTCTCCACGCCCTCCGCCACCACCTCCAGCCCGAGGTGGCGCGACAGCTCGATCGCGGAGCGCACGATCGCCGTGTCGTTGGCGTCGGTCGCCATCTCGCTGATGAACGAGCGGTCGATCTTGACCTCCTGCACCGGCAGGCGCTTGAGGTAGGCCAGCGAGGAGTAGCCGGTCCCGAAGTCGTCCACGGACAGGCGCACGCCCAGGCGCGCGAGCTGCGACAGCGTCTCCACCGCCCGCGTCGGCTCGGCCATGATCGAGCTCTCGGTGATCTCCAGCTCCAGGCAGGATGGCGGCAGCCCGCGGGCGTGCAGCCGGCCCGCCACCTTGGCCGCGAGCTGCGGGTCGTGCAGGTTGCGCACGGACAGGTTGACCGCCATGCGCAGGTCCAGGCCCGCCTCGCGCCAGATGGCGCACTGGCTGAGCGCCTCGTCCAGCACCCACATGGTGAGCGGGTCCATGAGCACGGTGTGCTCCGCCAGGGGGATGAACTCGTCCGGGCGCACCAGCCCGTGGTCCGGGTGGTTCCAGCGCACCAGCGCCTCCACGCCGACGATCCGCGACGTCGCCAGCTCGGCCTTCGGCTGGTAGTGCAGCACCAGCTCGCGCCGGTCGATCCCCCGGCGCAGGTCGCCGACCAGGCTGAGGCTTCGGCGGCTGCGGGCACCGCGGTCGGCGTCGTACAGCTCGGTGGGGCTGCGGCGCTCCTTGGCCACGTACAGGGCGACGTCGGCGCGCTGCATCAGCTCTGCGGCGTCGTCGGCGTGGTCGGGGTAGACCGCCACCCCGATGTTGGCCTCCACCGCCAGCGACAGCTCCTTCACGCGGAACGGCTCGGCCACGGCGGCGGCCAGCGCGTCGGCGGTGCGCACGGCGTGCCGGCCGTCGCGGACACCGGGCAGCAGCACCGCGAACTCGTCGCCGCCGATGCGCCCGACCGTGACGGCGGGACCGAGCACCGCGCGCAGGCGCGGGCCGACCTGCTGGAGCAGGCGGTCGCCGATGTGATGGCCGAGCGTGTCGTTGACCTCGCGCAGGCGGTCGAGGTCCAGGAACAGCACCGCGACCGGCCCGTCGGCGACCTCCAGCGCCTCCTCGACGCGCAGGTGGAACAGCCCGCGGTTGGGCAGCCGCGTCAGCGGGTCGTGCAGCGCCTCCTGCTCGCGCTCCAGGGACAGGTTCGCGCTGCGGTGCACCGCGACGGCGGGCACCAGCAGCAGCGGCACCATCCACACGCTGCGCTGCGCGGCCAGGGCCGCCACGGGAGTCATGGCAAGCTGGCTGGCCACGATGGCGAGCTGGAACGCGGCGTCGCGGCGCAGCCGGTCGGCGACGGTGCCGCCCCGGGTCAGCGCGAGGTGCCGGGCCCGCAGCGTGTGCTCGACCAGGAAGAACACGCCGGCCGCCAGAGTGATGGCGAGCAGTTCGTCCACGCGCCCGAAGGAGTCGAACGTGCGCCCGTGCAGCAGCTCGAAGGCGGCTCCGGCGGCGGCAAGACCGAGGCCGTAGCGCGCCGCGCTCGCCGCCAGCTCACCCCACGGCTTCTGCCGCACCATCCCGGCCACCACCGTGGAGGCGGCAAGGATCACCGTGGCGTCCACCACCCCGGCAGTCACGAGCAGGCCCAACGCGAACGGCGTGGCGATGGTCGTCTCGCCGCCGTCGCCGCGGCGCAGCACGTGGACGGGCACCAGCTCGCCCAGGAGCACGAAGAACGCGAACAGCCAGGTGGCGCCGCGGCTGGGCTGGACGGCGGGCTGCCCGTAGGCGCGCACGAGCAGCACGAGGATCGCGGTCGCTGCCGCGCTCGTCACGAGCAGCTCTGCAAGCACCCGCCCTCGGAGGGCCGGGTGCCCGCGACGGTGCGCCATCATCGGTGGAACGGTCACTTCCCCACCTGACTGCCGTCCCCGTGCCCGCGGTCCCCCGGTCCGGGGGACGGCCCGTTCACGGTAACAACGATCCGGCGTCACGTCGCCACTTTTTCGTGGCGGCGAGATCCGGCGCTACGAGGCGGCCGGATCCGGCCGCAGCAGCCCGGCCAGCGCCCGGACCAGGTGGTCGCTGACCGCGGCGACCTGGCGCGGCTCGCCGGCCAGCACGACGGGGTGGTTCAAGCCCTGCACGATCACGAGCATCGCCAGGGACAGGCTCTGGTGGCCGCCTCGCCGCACCACGCCGGCCGCGGCGCCGCGCCGTAGGAAGCGGCCGACTTCCGCGCTCGCCCGCTGATGGCGCTCCCAGTACACGGCGCGCAGGAGCGGGCTGTCCGGGATGCGCGCCAGCGCGGCGCGGATCACCGTGGCGTGCGCGCGGTACCCCTGCAGCACCGCGCGGACCGCGCCGCGCAGGGCCGGCTCCAGGCCCCCGGCGGTCAGCGCCTCCCCCGCCAGCGCCGCCTCGACCGCCGCGCTGATGTCGTCCAGGCGCCGGGCGAACAGCGCCGCCAGCAGCGCGTCCTTGTCCGCGAAGTAGGTGTAGAAGGTGCCGGTCGCGACGCCTGCCTGCGCGGCGACCACCGTGGAGTTCAGCCCGGGCAGGCCGTCGGCCGCCAGCACACGCTCCGCCGCGGCCAGCAGGGACTCGTAGGTGGCCAGCGCCTTGCGACCGGACGGCGGCTGCGGCAACGGAATTGAAGAAACCTTCATATTTGACGAGTATAGTGCCGGGCGACGCGACGACCGCGGGAGGAGAAGCCAGTGGACGTGCTGGGCACGCGCGTGGACCCCTCGAGTGAGGGCTACATCCAGAACCGCGACGGCATGCTCGCGCTGCTCGGCCAACTCGACGACGCGCTGGCGCAGGCGCGCGCCGGCGGCGGCGAGAAGTACGTCCAGCGCCACCGCGACCGCGGCCGGCTGCTCCCCCGGGAGCGCGTCGAGCTGCTGCTGGACCGCGACTCGCCCTTCCTGGAGCTGTCCTCGCTCACCGCGTACGGCACCGAGTACCACGTCGGTGGCAGCGGCGTGTCAGGCATCGGCGTGGTCAGCGGGGTCGAGTGCCTGATCGGGGCGAGCGACCCCACCGTCAAGGGCGGCGCGACCAACCCGTTCGGCCTCAAGCGCGCGCTGCGCTCCATGGAGATCGCCATGGAGAACCGCCTGCCGCTGATCAACCTGACCGAGTCGGCGGGCGCGGACCTGCCCAAGCAGGCGGAGATCTTCGTCCCCGGCGGCGAGACGTTCCGCAACCTGACGCGCATGTCCGCCGCGCGCGTGCCGACGCTGTCGCTGGTGTTCGGCCCGTCCACGGCGGGCGGCGCGTACGTGCCGGGCATGAGCGACTACACCGTGATGGTGCGCGACCAGGCGCGCGTCTACCTGGGCGGCCCGCCGCTGGTGAAGATGGCCACCGGCGAGGACGCCGACGAGGAGTCGCTCGGCGGCGCGGAGATGCACTCGACCACCTCCGGCGTGTCCGACTACCTGGCCGAGGACGAGCTCGACGCCATCCGCATCGGCCGCCAGATCGTCGCCCACCTGAACTGGCGCAAGCTGGGGCCCGGCCCGTCGCTGCCCGCCGACGAGCCGGTCCACGACCCGGAGGACCTGCTGGGCATCGGCTCGGTGGACGTGCGCGTGCCGTTCGACGTGCGCGAGGTGATCGCCCGCATCACCGACGGCAGCCGCTTCGAGGAGTTCAAGCCGCGCTACGGCAAGACGCTGGTCACCGGGTGGGCGTCCATCCACGGCTACCCCGTGGGCATCCTGGGCAACAACGGCATCCTGTTCAGCCCGGAGAGCCAGAAGGGCGCGCAGTTCATCCAGCTGTGCAACCAGCGCGACATCCCGCTGGTGTTCCTGCAGAACATCACCGGCTTCATGGTCGGCACCGCCTACGAGCAGGGCGGCATCGTCAAGGACGGCGCCAAGCTGATCAACGCCGTGGCCAACTCCAAGGTGCCGCACTTCACGATCATGATCGGCGCGTCCTACGGCGCCGGGAACTACGGCATGTGCGGGCGCGCGTACGGGCCCCGCTTCCTGTTCACGTGGCCCAACCACCGCATCGCGGTCATGGGGCCCCAGCAGCTCGCCGGCGTGATGTCCATCGTGGCGGAGAACGCCGCGAAGAAGGCCGGCGCCGCCTTCGACCACGACGCCGCCAAGGCGATGCAGGACGCGTTCCAGGCGGAGATCGAGTCCCAGTCCACGGCGTTCTACGCAACCGCCCGCCTCTGGGACGACGGCATCATCGACCCGCGCGACACGCGCACCGTCCTGGGGCTGGCGCTGTCCGCCGCCCACACCAACGAGGTCAAGGGCACGCCGGGCTACGGCGTGTTCCGCATGTGAAGGCGGTCCCCATGCCCGAGCCCCGGCCGATCACCAAGCTGCTCGTCGCCAACCGCGGCGAGATCGCCTGCCGTGTCATGCGCACCGCGCGCGCGATGGGCATCGCCACCGTCGCCGTCTGCAGCGACCCCGACCGCGACGCGACGCATGTGCGCGAGGCGGACGAGGCCGTCGCGCTGGGCGGCGCGGCGGCGTCGGAGTCCTACCTGGTCGTGGACAAGCTCCTGGACGCCGCGCGCCGCACCGGCGCGGACGCCGTGCACCCCGGCTACGGCTTCCTGGCGGAGAACGCCGCGTTCGCGCAGGCGTGCGCCGACGCGGGGCTCGTGTTCGTCGGTCCTTCCCCCGAGGTCATCGCCGCCATGGGCGACAAGCTGCGCGCCAAGGAGCTGATGGAGCGCGCCGGCGTGCCGGTCCTGCGCTCGGTCGCCGTGACCGGCGAGGAGGTCCCGTCCCTTGACGGCGTGCCGTTCCCCGTGCTGGTCAAGGCCTCCGCGGGCGGGGGCGGCAAGGGCATGCGCATCGTGCGCGAGCCGTCGGAGCTGGCCGACGCCGTGGCCGCCGCACGGCGCGAGGCGGCGTCGGCGTTCGGCGACGACACCGTGTTCATCGAGCCCTACGTCGAGCGCCCGCGCCACATCGAGGTGCAGATCCTCGGTGACGCCCACGGCACGGTGCTGCACTTCGGCGAGCGCGAGTGCTCCATCCAGCGCCGCTACCAGAAGGTCATCGAGGAGGCGCCGTCGCCGCTGGTGGACGACGAGCTGCGCGCGCGGCTGACGTCCGCGGCCATCGACGGCGCGAAGGCGCTGGGCTACACCAACGCGGGCACCGTGGAATTCATCGCGACCCAAGGGGGGGAGTTCTTCTTCCTGGAGGTCAACACGCGCCTGCAGGTGGAGCACCCCGTCAGCGAGCTGGTCTGGCGCCTGGACGACGCGGAGACGGAGCCGGTCGACCTGGTGCGCCTGCAGCTGCTGGTGGCGATGGGCCGGCCGCTGCCGTTCGCGCAGGACGACCTGGAGCTGGTCGGCCACGCCATCGAGGCGCGCCTGTACGCCGAGGACCCCGCGAGCGGCTTCCTGCCCGCCACGGGCACGCTGGCGCTGTGGGAGCCCGCGGTCCTGCCGGGCGTGCGCTTCGACGCCGGCGTGCACACGGGCTTCGAGGTCGGCGTCAACTACGACCCGCTGCTGGCGAAGGTGATCGCGCACGCGGGCAGCCGTACGGAGGCGGCGCTGCTGCTGGCGCGGGCGCTGGACGCCACGCGCGTGCACGGCGTCACCACGAACCGGTCGTTCCTCAGCGCGGCGCTGCGCCACCCCTCGTTCCTGTCCGGCGACCTGCACACCGGCTTCATCGACGAGCACGGCCTCGCCGCGGCGCGGCCCCTCGGCGAGGAGGCGCTGCTGGTCTCCGTGGCGGCGGCCGCGCTGGCCGGCGTGCACGCGCGCCGCCGCGCCGGCGCGCTGCCGGTGCCGGCGAGCGTGCCGAGCGGCTGGCGCAACAACCGCTCGCAGCCCCAGCGCATCGCCTTCGACGTCCCGGGCCGCGAGGAGCCTGCGGACGCCGGCTACTGGCTGCGCCGCGACGGCGTCTGGGAGGTGTCGCTGGACGAGCGCGTCGCCGAGGTGCGCGTGCGGGCCTGGCCCGGCCAGGACGAGGCGCTGGACCTCGACGTGGACGGCATCCGCCGGCGCGCGCACGTGCACGCGGACGGGGACATGCGCTACGTCGACTCGCCGCTGGGCGCCATCGCGCTGCGTGAGCGTCCGCGCTTCCCGGTGGCGGGCCAGGAGGAGGTGGCCGGCGGGCTCCAGGCGCCGATGCCGGGCAACGTCCTGCAGGTGGCCGTCGCCGAGGGCGACGAGGTCGCGAAGGGCGACCTGCTGGTGATCCTCGAGGCGATGAAGATGGAGCACCGCATCGCCGCGCCGTTCGACGGCACGGTGACGGAGGTGCGCGTGGCCCAGGGCCAGCAGGTCGACGCCGACGCGGTCCTGGTCGTGCTGGAGGCCGCCGGCGAGGCCCAGGCCCCGTGAGCGCCGCCACGACACCGCCGGCCAGCTCGCGGCGCACGGCCACCAGGGGCGCCGCGCGCGAGGGAACGTGCTGGTACGGCGTACCTTGACACCTGTCAACCTCACCACGGAGCCCGCATGCACGAGCACCCCGCCGCAAGGACCGCACTCGCCGCCATGCAGGCGGTGACCCGCGGCGATCGCGAGGCCTGGCTCGCCTGCTACCGCGACGACGCGGTCCTGCACGATCCCGTCGGCGGTTCGCCGCTGGACCCGGGCGGCGCGGGGCTGCGCGGCACGCGGGCGCTGCAGGACTTCTGGGATCTGACCATCGCGCCGAACGACGTGGCCTTCACCGTTGCGGCCGTGCACCCGGCGGGGGACGAGGCGGCCGTGGTGGCCTCCGTGACCATCCGGTTCCCGGGCGGCAACGCCGTGAGCTACGACGGGGTCTTCGTGTACCGCGTCGACGAGGCGGAGCGGGTCGCGTCGGTGCGCGCGTACTGGGACCTTCAGCGGGTCCTGTCGGCCCTCGGCGCCTGACCCGCCAGCTCCTCGACGAAGGCCACGAACTCGGGGGGCCCAGGCAGTTCGTCGACCCGCCGGCGGAAGTCCGCGACGCGGCCGGCCACCGCGGGGTCGGCCGCGAGCGCGCGCGCCTCGGTCAGCACCTGTTGCGGATCGAGCCGTGCCGGGTCCGTCAGCGGCACGCCGAACGCCCCCTGGCCGAGGGCGTGGCGCAGCACCGAGCCGAGCCCGTGGCGCGTCACGGCGTCGGCGTGGCTGCCCTGGTCGCCCGTGAGCGGCACCACGAGCTGCGGCGCCCCGGCCGACAGGCACTCCATCGTCGAGCTGAAGCCGCCGTGGTGGACCGCCAGCGCACAGCGCGACAGGATCTCCCGCTGCGGCGCGAACGGCAGCAGCCGGACGTTGGGCGGCTGCGGGCCGCA
>DATMKC010000370.1:0-9232 GCA_035553555.1 Egibacteraceae bacterium
GTGGGCCTGCTGGCCACCGGCGCGGGCGGCTACCAGCCGGCGTACTTCCCGCTGGTCGGGCTGGTCGCGCCGCCGCGGGTGCGCTCGCAGGCCTACGCCTGGGCGATCCTGTTCGTCGGCACCGGCGGCCTGATGTCGATCCTGCTGTTCTCGCTGGCGGAGACGTCCGGGTACCGCACCGCCATGACGCTGCTGGCGTTCATCACGGCGGTGGCCAGCCTCACGGCGATGAGCGCCGCCCGCTTCGTGCGCCGCGACATCGCGCAGGCCGAGCAGGCGCTGGGCGCGGCGCAACGGCTGCGCGAGGAGTTCGCCGCGACCGGCTCGCGTGCGCTGCTGGTGTGCCGCGGCGTGGAGGTGGCCTACGACCAGGTCCAGGTGCTGTTCGGCGTGGACCTGGAGGTCCAGCCGGGCGAATGCGTGGCGCTGCTGGGCACCAACGGCGCGGGCAAGTCCACGCTGCTGCGCGCCATCAGCGGCACGCACGACCCCTCCGGCGGCGTGATCTTCTTCGACGGCCGCGACATCACCCACGCCGACGCGAACCAGACCGCCGCGGCCGGCATCGCCCAGGTGCCCGGCGGCAAGGCGGTGTTCCCCACGCTCACCGTCGCCGAGCACCTGCGCGCCGCCGGATGGCTGTACCGCGCCGAAAAGGACTACCTCGCCCGGGCGACCGCGGAGGTCTTCCAGACCTTCCCCCGCCTCAAGGAGCGCGAGCACCAGCTCGCGGGCGACCTGTCCGGCGGCGAGCAGCAGATGCTGGGACTGGGCATGGCGTTCATCGCCAAGCCGAAGCTGCTCATGATCGACGAGCTGTCGCTGGGGCTGGCGCCGGCGATCGTCGAGCAGCTGCTGAAGATCCTGCGGCGCATCCAGGCGCAGGGCACCGCGATCGTGCTGGTGGAGCAGTCGGTCAACGTGGCGCTGACCGTGGCCGACCGCGCCTACTTCCTGGAGAAGGGGGAGGTGCGCTTCGAAGGGCCCACAGCCGACCTGCTCGAGCGCCCCGACGTGCTGCGCAGCGTGTTCCTGGAAGGTGCCGCGCGCGGCCGTGCGGCCGGCGCTGGGGAAGGCGCCGCGCGCGGCCGTGCGGCCGGCGCTGGGGAAGGTGCCGCGACCCGGGGTGTGTCGACTCCGTCAATCCAGGATGGACTCAGTCGACACACCCCGGGGGCGCCGCTGCTGGACGTGTACGGGCTCACCAAGCGCTTCGGCGGCATCCGCGCGGTCGACGACGCCACGTTCCGGCTGCACGAGGGCGAGATCCTGGGCCTCATCGGGCCCAACGGCGCCGGCAAGACCACCATCTTCGACCTGGTGTCCGGCTTCCTGGTCCCCGACGGCGGGCGCATCGTGGTGGGCGGCCAGGACATCACCGGCATGGCGGCGGACCGCCGGGCGTGGCTGGGCCTGGGCCGCTCGTTCCAGGACGCCCGCCTGGTGCCATCCCTGACCGTCGCGGAGAACCTCGCGCTGGGACTCGAACGGCACCTGCCGATCCGCGACCACGTCGCGGCCGCCCTGGGCCTGCCCATGGTGCTGCGCCAGGAGGAGGACGTCGCGTGGACGGTCGCGGACCTGGTGGAGCTCATGGGCCTGGAGGCCTATCGGGACAAGTTCGTGCGTGAGCTGTCCACCGGCACGCGGCGCATCGTCGACCTGGCGATGTGCATCGCGCACGAGCCGCGTGTGCTGCTGCTGGACGAGCCGTCCTCGGGCATCGCCCAGCGCGAGACGGAGGCGCTCGGGCCGCTGCTGCGGCGGATCCAGGCAGAGACCGGTTGCGCCCTGCTGGTCATCGAGCACGACATGCCGCTGATCACCTCGATCTCCGACCGGATGATCGCGTTGGAGCTCGGCCACCCCATCGCCGAGGGCACGCCCGCCGAGGTGGTGCGCGACGCGCGCGTGGTGGCGAGCTACCTGGGCGGCGGCGGCGCGGCGACCCAGCGCTCGGGCCCGGCGGCGCTCGCCGGCGTGGGGGAGGAGGAGTGATGGCGGCGACCAGGCGGGTGCTGGCACGGGTCCTCGCGCTGTGGGTGGGCCTCGCCGTGGCGGCCGCGCCGGTCCCGGCGGCCGCGCTCGCGCCCAGCCAGACCGGATGGTGGTGGCGCGCGCAGGCGGGGCTGCTGGTCGACGTGCCCCATCCGCCCCAGGTGCCGGAGGGCGGCCTGTACGTGGAGGGCGCGCCGGACGGTCCCACGGCCATCGCCGCGCTGCGCTTCCGCGTCCCCGAGGACAGCGTCGGCATCGCCGTGACGCTGCGGGTCGCCGACGAGCAGGGCGGCGACAGCGCCGTGCTCCTGCTCTGCCCCGCCGGCAGCCCGTGGGTCCCCGCCCAGGGCGGCCGCTGGGACGCCCGGCCGGCGGCGGCGTGCGAAGGCCAAGGCGTGCTGGGCACCCGGGCCGAGGACGGCTCCGCCTGGTCGTTCCCCCTGGAGCTGCTGTCGTTCACCGGCGCGCGCGACCTCGTGCTGGTCCCGGGCGTCGACGACTCGCGACCGGAGGGGGTCAACGGCTCGGTGTTCGCGATCGCCTTCGAGCCGCCCGGGGAGTCGGCGCTGATCACCGAGGACGCCGACATGCGCGACGACCCGCCATCCGGGCCGCCGCGCCCGCCCGTGTTCGTGCCGCCGACCGACACCGGCGGCGCGCCACCGCCCTTCGGCGGCCTGGCGCAGGAGCCACCGCCCGCGGGCGAGGCCGCTCCGGAGCTGGCGCCGCAGTCGGGCGACCCCAGCGTCATCGCGCCGCGCGTGTCCACGCCCCCCGAGGCGGTGCCGGGGCGCCCCGTGCCGGCCGGCAAGGACGCGCGCGCGCTCGCGGCCCTGGTCGCGCTGCTGTCGGTCGGTGTCGCCGGCGTGCTGTCCCGCGACCGCCTGGCGGTGGTGCCCGGAATTCCGGCGGCGGCGGCGGGAGATCCGCGCGAGGGCGGCATCGGCAGGTTCCGCCGGCCGCGCTCCAGCCCGCCGCCACCGCTGTAGGAGCCCGTGAGAGCAGAAAGGGTGCTGACGTGACCGTGGGAGCGCACAACCTCGCCCGCCTGACCGAGCAGGCCTTCGAGCGCCACGGCGACTACGAGTCGACCTACTTCGAGGGCGCCTGGCTGCGCTCGGGGGACCTGTTCGAACGGAGCCGGAGGCTGGCGGGCGGCTTCGTCGAACTCGGCATCGCCCCGGGCGACCGGGTCGTCGTCATGATGGCGAACAGCCCGGAGGTGGGGCTGTGCTACACGGCGCTGTGGCGCGCGGGGGCGGTGATCACGCCGGCGATCTTCCTGCTGCCGCCCGACGAGCTGCGCCACGTGCTGGAGAACTCCGAGGCCCGCGCGATCGTCACCACGCCGGAGTTCCTGGGCACGGTGAAGGCCGCGGCGGAGGGCGTGGAGACGCTCAAGTTCATCCTGGTGCTGGGGCACTCCGAGGACGGCGTGGTCGCCCTGGAGTCCCTGGAGAGCGCCGATCCCATCGGCATCGTGAGCCGCTCCGACGACGACCTGGCCGCGCTGATGTACACGGGCGGCACGACGGGGCGGGCCAAGGGCGTGATGCTCACGCACGAGAACCTGTGGTACTGCGGCAAGGCGTCGGAGGAGGCGAGCTACGTCCCCGGCACGCGCCGCACCGTGGTGCCGCTGCCGCTGGCGCACTCCTTCGGACTGATCGTCACCATCGTGGGCGCGCACGGGCGCGAGCCGGGGCAGAGCGCGCTGATGCGCTGGTTCGACCCGGTCGGCCTGCTCACGCTGATCCAGGACCTGAAGATGGAGCGGGCCACGCTGGTGCCCTCCATGATCCAGATCCTGCTGACGCAGCCGCTGGAGGACTACGACCTGTCCAGCTGGCGCTTCGTGTCCTGCGGCGCGTCGCCGCTGTCGGTGGAGGTCGCGCAGGAGTTCGAGCGGCGCGTGCCCACCGTCACCATCACCGAGGGCTACGGCTGCACCGAGTCCGGCGCGGTGATCTCGGTGAACCCGCCCCTGGCCCGGCGTCTGGGCTCGGTGGGCAAGCCGCTGCCGGGCTACGAGGTGCGCCTCGACGCGGGCGACGGTGGCCCGGACGCCGAGGGGCAGCCCGACCCGGCGAGGCTGGGCGAAGTCGTGGTGCGCGCGCCGGGTGTCATGCGTGGCTACTGGAAGGCGCCGGAGGTCACGGCCGAGACGCTGCGGGACGGCTGGCTGCACACCGGTGACATCGGCCGCTTCGACGAGGACGGCTACCTCTACATCGTGGACCGCAAGAAGGATCTGATCATCCGCGGCGGCTTCAACGTGTTCCCGCGCGACGTCGAGGACGCCATGGTGGAGCACCCGGCCGTGGCGCTGTGCGGCGTGGTGGGGCGGCCGGACCCCACCTACGGCGAGGAAGTGGTCGCGTTCGTGCAGCTCATGCCCGGCGCGCAGGCGGACGAGGCGGAGCTGGTGGCGTTCGCCAAGCAGCGGCTCGGGGGGTACAAGTACCCCAGGGAGGTCCACATCCTGGAAGGTGTGCCGTTGACGCCCGTGGGGAAGATCGACCGGAAGCGGCTGCGCACCTTGCTGTAGGCGGGCCGCCCCGCGTCCGCGCCGTCCCAGAGGGGGCCGTCATCCCGTCGCGCCGTCCACCGCGCATCTCGCTGGAGGAGCGAGCGATCCTCGAGGCGCTCGGCGACGCCGTCGTGGTCGCGGACGCCCGCAACACCATCGTGTGGGCCAACCGCGCCGCGGCCGAGCTGCTGGACTGGCCGGACCACGACCTGGTGGGCCAGCCGCTCACCATGCTCATGCCGGAGCGGTTCCGGCCCGCCCACGTGGCGGCCTTCGAGCGCTACGTCGCGACGCGCAAGGCCACCATCATGGGCCGCCCCGTGCGCGTCGCCGCGCTGCGCCGCGATGGCAGCGAGGTGCCGATCGAGCTGGTGCTGAACCCGCTGCCGGCTGACTCCAACGCGCTGGTGGCCGCTTCACTGCGCAGCATGGAGGACCGCATCGAGCTGGAGCTGCGCTCCGTGGTGGTGAGCCGCCTGCTCGCGGTCCTGGCGGAGGGCGGCGCGCTCACCGACGTGGCGCCGCGCGTGCTGGAGGCCATCGCCGACACGCTGGGCTGGCAGTACGCCGGCCTGTGGGTGGTGGACTGGAACGACGAGCTGGTGCGCCTGGCGGCGAGCTGGTCGGCGCCCGACGTGTCGCTGGGGGGCTTCACCGCCGTCAGCGAGTCGCTGTCGTTCCGCGTGGGGGAGGGCGTGCCCGGCCGCGTGGTGTCCGACGGCGCGGCGGTGTGGATCCCCGACATCGCCGAGGAGCCCAACTTCCCCCGCCGGGACCCGGCGATGGCCGACGGGCTGCGCTCGGCGTTCGCGTTCCCCGTGCGGGCGGGCAGGCGCATGCTCGGGGTGATCGAGCTGCTCACCACCGTGCGGCGGGAGCCCGACGACCAGCTGCTGGAGGCGATGGGCGCCATCGGCGAGCACCTCGGGCGCTTCGTGGAGCAGCGCCTGGCCGAGGAGGCCGTGCAGGCGAGCCGGCAGCGCCTGGAGCTGGCGCTGGAAGCCGGGCGCCTCGGCACGTGGGAGTGGGACCTGCGCGCGGACGTGCTGCACTGGTACGACAGCGTGGAGGCGCTGGTGGGCCCGTCCGGTCCGCACGGCAGGGCCTTCGACGAGGCCATGGAGCTGGTCCACCCGGAGGACCGCGAACGGGTCGAGGCCTGCTTCCGCGAGGCGGCCGCCGGCAGCGGCGACCTGCGCTGCACCTACCGCGTGGTCGCCCCCGACGGGCGGACGCGCTGGTTCGAGACGTCGGGACGGCTGATGCGCGACGCCGCCGGCCGCACGCTGCTGGCCGGCGTGGCCGCGGACGTGACCGACCGCATGGAGGCGCAGCAGCAGCGCGAGGAGCTGCTGCGCGACGTGCAGGCGGCCCAGGAGCACCTGGGACTGCTCGCCGAGGCCGGTGAGCTGCTGTCCTCCTCGCTCGACTACGGCGAGACGCTGCGCCACGTGGCGGGACTGTCGGTCCCGCGCCTGGCCGACGTGTGCCTGGTGCACGGCGTGCGGGACAACGGCACGCTGCAGCTCTTGGCCGTCGAGGGCGCCGAGGAGGCCGCGCGCGTTGTCCTGCGCCTGCACACCGAGCATCCCGGCGCGGTGCGGTCGCTGTTCGACCTGGGCGAGGTGATCACCCGGCATGAGCCCGTGCTGCACCAGGAGGTGACGCCGGCGGTCCTGCGGCGGCTGGCCGCCAACGGGCCGCACCTGGCCGTGCTCGAGGCGCTCGGCTGGCACAGCGTGCTGGTGGTGCCGCTGCAGGCGCGCGGGCGCACCCTCGGCGCGATGACCTGGGCGATGACCGACTCGGGCCGCGCCTACGGCCCGCGTGACGTCCAGTTCGCCTCGCAGATCGCCGCGCGCGCGGCGCTGGCCGTGGACAACGCGCGCCTGTACGAGGACCAGGCCAACACGGCGCGCACGCTCCAGGAGAGCCTGCTGCCGCCGCATCTGCCCGCGATCCCCGGCATCGAGGTCTCGGCCGGCTACCGCCCCGCCGGCCGCAACCAGGTGGCGGGGGACTTCTACGACCTCTTCCCGGTGCGTGGCGACTCGTGGGGCATCGTCATGGGGGACGTGCGCGGCAAGGGCGCGGCCGCGGCGGCGGTGACGGCGCTGGCGCGCTGGACCGTGCGCGCGGCCGCCATGCAGTCATCCAGCCCGCCGCGCGTGCTGGCCCTGCTCAACGACGCGATGGTGCGCCGGCTGGAGGAAGGCGAGGACCCGCGCTTCTGCACCGCCGTGTTCGCGCGCCTGCGCGCGGCCGCGGACGGCGCCCAGCTCACCGTGTCCAGCGGCGGCCACCCGCTGCCGCTGATGCTGCGGCGCAGCGGCGTGGTGGAGGAGCTCGGGGAAGCCGGGCTCATCGTCGGCGCGTTCCCGGAGGGCGACTGGCAGGCGGCCCGCGCGCAGATGGGACCGGGCGACGTGGTCCTGCTCTACACCGACGGCGTCACGGAGGCGCGCGTGGACGGTGGTGAGCTGTTCGGTGACGCGCGCCTGCGCGCGCTGCTGGAGGAGTGCGCGGGCCTGACCGCCGGCGAGGTCGTCCAGCGCGTCCTGAAGCGCCTCGACGAGGACGCCGAGCCGCGCGACGACATCGCGCTGCTGGCGCTGCGCGTGCGCGAGTAGGCGGCGAGGGCCGCCTCAGTGCTGCGGCGCGCCCCGGCCCTCGACCACCCGCTGCGCCACGCTGCGCAGCGTGACGTTGGTGGAGCGGGCGCGCGTGCGCAGCAGCTCGAACGCCTGGTCCACGTCCAGGTCGAGCGTGGCGGCCAGCATGCCCTTGGCCTGTTCGATGACCACGCGGCTGTGCAGCGCGTTCTGGAGCTGGGCCGCCAGCGTGCGCGACTCCTCCAGCGCGCGGGCGTGGACGATGTAGCTCGTGGCCATGTCGGCCAGGAGCCGCGCGTGTTCCAGCTCCTCCCGCGTCCAGTCGCGCGGCTGCTCTCCGTAGATGTCCAGGCCGCCGATGCAGCGGTCGCCGGCCATGAGCGGCACGCCCAGCACCGTGCGCCAGCCGAACTGCCGCGCCGCCTCGCCGTAGGCCGGCCAGCGCGTCTCGCGCAGCAGGTCGGGCACCACCTTGATCTCGCGATCGGCGATGCAGGCGATGCAGGGACCCTGGTCCAGCGTGGTCTCGAGCTGTTCGGTCCGCTGGGCGCGGGGGTCGCTCGCCGCGGCGTAGGCGGTGGTGCCCTTCGGGTCGACCAGCGTCACGCCCCCCGCCTCCACGCCCATGACCGCGGGCACCTGGCCGGCCAGCAGGTCCAGCACGTCGCCCACGTCGTAGTCCTGGGTCATCCGCCGGACGAAGGTGGCCAGGGCGTCATGGAGGGCGCGCTCGCGGTCGCTCATGGGGGCAACTATGGCCGCCGGCCTCTTTGCGAAACCTGGCCGACTTGCCGAGGGGCGCGCAGGCGCTACCCTTCTCCCGCGCGTTCGCGCACGCCGGGATAGCTCAGTCGGCAGAGCGATTCACTCGTAATGAATAGGTCCGGGGTTCGATTCCCCGTCCCGGCTCCGCGTCGGAGACCCCGCTTCGGCGGGGTCTCCGACCTTTGGGAGCCCATCCCCGCGAGCCCGTTCCTTGCGGCGGACATCGCCGGCCGTTGACGGTCGTCCGCCGCGATGGTATTCTATCGATCGAACGACAGATGACCGGCCACCGACGTTGGAACAGTGCATGCGGCTTAGCGTGGGCTTGACGAACTTCGGCAACCACCTCGAGGGCGATCAGTGGGTGCCTGCGCTGCGGCGTCTGGAGGACGCCGGCATGCATGGTGTCTGGCTCACTGACCACGTCGCCGTCCCTCACCACATCGAGTCGCGCTACCCTTTCACCCCCGATGGCACGTTCCGTCTGCGCGAGGCCGATGTGTGGTACGACGCGCTGGTGACGCTGTCCTACGTAGCGGCGTGCACGAGCACCCTGGAGCTTGGCATCGGCGTGTGCGTGGTGGGCCTTCGCCACCCCATAATCTTGGCCAAGCAGATCGCGACCATCGACCGCCTTTCCGGCGGAAGGGTGGCGCTCGGTATCGGGAGCGGCTGGCTGCGCGAGGAGTTTCAGGTGCTCGACATCGATCCCAGCCGGCCGGTGGCCCGAATGGAGGGTGCGCTGCGCCTGATGAAGGCCTGCTGGTCGGGTGCGCCCGAGCCCGGCGAGTACGGCCCCTACAAGGTGGACCGCCCGTTCCACAGCCTGCCCACCCCCGCACACGAGATCCCGGTGGTGGTGGGCGGCGAGGGCCCCGCTGCCCTCAGGGCCAGCGTGGAGGCCGCCGACGGCTGGCTGGGGGCGACGTTCGATCTGTCACAGGCGTCGGTCGCCCACATCGCCGAGGTCGCCGGGCGCGTGCGGGGCCTTTCCAACCCGGGGGCCGTACCACCTCGGGTGATGACGCGGGTGCCCGTGCGGCGGAGCGACCTGGACGGCGCGCTCGCCCACGCCCTCAGGACTTGGAGCGAGGCCGGTGTGGACGAACTCGTCCTGGACGTGAACTGGGCGAATGCCGATCGGTCCGTGACCGTGCTGGAGCAGGTGGTGCGGCAGGGCCGCGACCTCGGCCTGGTCGATGCGGCGTGAGCGGCCAGGCCACGGCGCCGCTGGCGGGCGAGGGGCGGGTCATCGTCACCGGTGCCGGGCGGGGACTGGGCCGAGAGATCGCACTCGTGCTGGCCGCGGCCGGGGCGCGTGTCGCCA
>DATMKC010000371.1:0-2100 GCA_035553555.1 Egibacteraceae bacterium
TCCTGCCAGCAGGATCAGCCGGTCGCCGCACGGCCCCGTGCGTGCGCCGCCCGCGTGTGACGTTCCGTGGAAACGGAAACCCTTGCCGTCACACGTCGGGCCCCCGTACGCTCGCGCAAGAGCCCTGCAAAGGGACGGTCAAGCCCGAGACCCGGGCCTGCCGATCCTTTCAGGGAGCGCCCGACACGCCGGAAACGCCGGACGCGGAGGACCCCGTGAGCCGGTGGATCGAGGAGTCGAGATGACGCGCGCCGATGAGCCGCTCGTGCCGGACCCGGTCTCGCTGCTGCCGCCGCATCCGCCGGTGCAGCTGCTGGACGACCACGGGGAACTGCACGAGGTCGAGGGCTTTCCCCTGGACCTCAAGGAAGAGGACTTCCGCGCCCTGTACCGGCACATGGTGCTGGCCCGGCGCGTCGACCGGCAGGCCATCAACCTCCAGCGGCAGGGCCAGCTCGGCGTGTACGCGTCGCTGCTGGGCCAGGAGGCCGCCCAGGTCGGCGGCGCCTACGCGCTGGCCGAGCAGGACTGGGTGTTCCCGTCCTACCGCGAGATGGGCGCCGCCCTGGTGCGCGGCCTGGACCCCAGCGCGATCCTGCACCTGTTCCGCGGCACGTGGCTGTCCGACCACGACCCGCACCGCCACCGCTTCGGCCTGCTGTCCATCCCCATCGGCACGCAGGCGCTGCACGCCGCGGGCTTCGCGATGGGCGCGAAGTTCGACGGCAAGGACCTGGTGGTGCTGGCCTACTTCGGCGACGGGGCGACCAGCGAGGGCGACCCGCACGAGGCCATGAACTTCGCCGCCGTCTTCGACGCGCCGGTGGTGTTCTTCGTGCAGAACAACCAGTACGCGATCAGCGTGCCGCTGAGCAAGCAGACGCACGCGCCCACACTGGCGCACAAGGCCGTCGGCTACGGCATGCCGGGCTACCGCTGCGACGGCAACGACGTGCTGGCCTCCTACGCGGTCACCAAGCAGGCGGTGGACCGGGCCCGCGCCGGCCAGGGCCCGTCGATGGTGGAGGCGGTCACCTACCGCATGGAGGCGCACACCACCGCCGACGACGCGACGCGCTACCGCACGCCGGAGGAGTTGGAGGAGTGGCGCCGGCGCGACCCCATCGCGCGCTTCGAGCACTTCCTGGAGCGCGAGGGGCTGCTGGACGCCGGGCTCAAGCAGGAGGTCGAGCGCGAGGGCGAGGAGCTGGCCCGGCGGATGCGCGAGGAGATCGCCGACGCGCCGCACGGCGACCCGCTGGAGCTGTTCGCGCACGTCTACGCCGACCCGCCGGCCACCTACGCCGAGCAGCGCGAGCTGCTGCGGCGCGAGCTGGCAGCCGGCGACGACGCCGAGGGGGAGGCGTAGATGGCGGTCACGCTGGCGCAGGCGCTGAACCGCGCGCTGCACGACGCGATGGAAGCCGACGACCGCGTGGTCATGTTCGGCGAGGATGTCGGGCGGCTGGGCGGCGTGTTCCGCATCACCGACAAGCTGCAGGAGCGCTTCGGCGAGCGGCGCTGCTTCGACACGCCGCTGGCCGAGTCCGGCATCGTGGGGACCGCGATCGGCATGGCGATGTACGGCTGGAAGCCCGTGGTGGAGATGCAGTTCGACGGCTTCACCTACCCGGCCTTCGAGCAGATCGTCAGCCACCTCGCCAAGATGCGGAACCGCTCGCGGGGCACGGTCGACCTGCCCGTGGTGATCCGCATCCCGTTCGGCGGCGGCATCGGCGCGGTGGAGCACCACTCGGAATCGCCCGAGGCCTACTTCGCGCACACCGCCGGGCTGAAGGTGGTCTCGCCGGGCACGCCGTCGGACGCGTACTCGCTGCTGCGCGAGGCGGTGGAGTCCCGCGACCCCGTCATCTTCATGGAGCCGAAGCGGCGCTACTGGCTCAAGGAGGACGTCGAGCTGCCGGTGCGCACGGAGCCGTTCGGCCGTGCCGTGGTCCGCCGCCCGGGGACGACGGCGACGCTGCTGGCCTACGGCCCGATGGTGCGCACCTGCCTGGACGCGGCCGAGGCCGCCCGCGAGGAGGGCTGGGAGCTCGAGGTCGTGGACATCCGCTCGCTGGTGCCCTTCGACGAGGACAC